>JACRCT010000355.1 GCA_016218885.1 Deltaproteobacteria bacterium
CTCCGGCAGCGGGTTCCAGCGCCACAGGCCTGCGCTGCGCAGCGCCAGCAGCAGCGTGTCGTCGGGCAGGCGCTGCAGGTCGACCAGATCCCGGCCGGGCAGGCCCAGGTCCGTCTCCGGCGAGAGGTAGAAGTAGTCGCGCCCCGACCTCCAGACCGCCAGGCCGAAGGGGCCGGCGTAGGACGAGTCGTTGCCTGGCCCGCTGGCGAAGTAGACCGCGCCGCTCGAGAGCACGGCGATGCCCGACAGGTAGATGCTCTCGCCGTCGGCCACCTGGAACACCGGAGGGCTGGAGATGGCCATCCAGAAGGGGTGGCGGGGATAGAGAGGCGGGCAGTCGTAGTTGTTGTTGGTCCAGCCGAAGAGGTCCGGGGTCCAGGTGTTGGCTCCAGCCGTCCAGCGCCCGCCCATCCACAGCATGCCGGTGTTGGTGCTGCCCGCCCGGTCGAGGCGCACAGTGGGGTCGAGCGCCAGCGCGCGCCACTCCCCCATGCGCTTGGTGCCCGCGGCGTTGATGACCTCCGGGTGGACGTGGTCGGCGAAGTCGAAGCCGTGCGCCGGGCTGGGCTTGCCGGCGTCGATGCGCCCCACGCCGTGGCTGTAGCCGACGTAGAGCGTCCCGCGGTGATACTGGTGGTCGTGAAGCATGCGCATCACCGTGCGGTCCTCGTTGAAGGACCAGTCGGTCCCCGAGGGATCGACGCCGCCATCGGGGAGGCGGGTAACCGTGCAGCTGCTCTGCATGCCGGTCAGCGCGTCGTTGTTGTGGATGTCGTAGAAGGTCACCTCCAGCGAGCCGTTCTCGCGCAGCTGGACGCGGTCGAGCTTGCCCCGGTGCCGGTCGGGATCCTGCTGGGGGTCGCGCACGGGCGTGCCCTGGTAGCCGACGAACACCTCTCCCGGGGCGCCGCCGGCCACGGCGGTGATGCCCGGAGGTTCGGCATCGTCCAGGTGCAGCCCGTCGGCTTGCCCGTACTTGCGAAAAGCCGTGTCCCCAGGGCGCAGCAGGTACAGCGCGCGGGGGATCACCGCCCAGATGTTCTGCCCCTCGTCCGTCGACACATCGATGATCTCGGGGTCGTCCAGGTTCTGCGCCGCGCCGAAGATGGTGACGGGTGCCGTGGGCCAGGGTCCCGGCGTGCCGAACCAGTCGATGGCCCCGGCATCCGGGGCCGCGGGAGAGCTCCCGTCACGCTCGTTCGGCAGGGAGGCATCCGCAGGGGTGCCCGCATCATCGAAAGCCACGGGTTGCCCGGGGCCGCTCTCACTCGTGCCTGTGCACGACATCAGCGCGATCCATCCTGCGGTGGCGGCGGCGAGGAGCCGGATCCGTATCCGAAGAGGCATGAGTCGAAAACCCCGGGCAGCGGTGTGCAGCTTCTGCGCCGAAGGGCGCTCGCAGGCGCGAACGGAGCGTTGTCTGGCCCGGGTGTGCAGAGGCTTCTCTCGAATGGAGAGCGAAGGAGAACGAGCGCCCGTCAGCCTGGCTCGCAGGCGATCCGGTTGCGGCCCTCGTGCTTGGCGGCGTAGAGAGCGCGGTCGGCCCGCTCGAGCCAGGGACGGGCGTCCTCGCCAGGCCGCAACTGCGCGACGCCCACCGAGACCGTGACCGGCACGAGCTTGCCCTCATGGAGGATCTTCGCCGAGCGCAGGGTGTTCAACGCGCGCTCTGCGGCAACCCTGGCCTTGGCCAGCGGCGTATCCCACAGGACCACCGCGAACTCCTCGCCGCCAAAGCGCGCCACCAGCTCGCTCTTGACCGGGAAGGCCCGCACCAACCCGTCGGCCAGCTCCCTGAGCACCGCGTCGCCGGCCACATGCCCGTACGTATCGTTGATGAGCTTGAAATGATCCACGTCGAGCAGCAGCAAGGAGGAGACCTGTCCGAAGAGGCGGCCCATCGAAGCCGCCTGATCGATCCGCTCGTCGAGCGCCTTGCGATTGAACACCCGGGTCAGCCCGTCGGTGGTGCTCTCCTGGCGGGCGATCTCCAGCTCGCCGTGCAGCGTGCGCACCTGACCCGCGAGCCCGTCCACCCTCTCCCTCAAGGCCCGGGTGCGGGCCTGGGCGAGCCGACCGATCTCCTCGACCGTCCCCACGACCTCCTGCCGCAAGAGCTCGGCGCTGCCGCCCTGCGCGACGGTCTTCAACCGGTTCAGCTCGGTCCGCAGCTTCTGGTCCGAGTCATCCCCGACGACCAGCAGCCCGTCCAGAGTCTGGATGAAGGACCAGATCGCCTTCTGCAGGGTCGTGAGGGACCGCGAGACGAAGGCGATCTCCTCCCGCCTGCGCTCGGAGAAGAAGCGCCGTGCACCCGACCAGTCGCGCCGTTCGATTGGAGTAGGCGCGGGGGGGTCGCCGGGGCGAGGAGCGCCGATGAGCAAGTGCTGCGCCCAGTGGTCGCACCAGCTGCGCAGCGTCTCCGCCGCCAGCCCCTCCACGTCCAGCGCCATCCTGCCGTAGTCCTTGAGGATCCCCGCGGCGAGGTCGAGGATCGGGCCTAGTGTGGGGTCGGCCGCGGGCCCTTCTTCAGGGCTCGCGGCCGGCAGCTCGGCCATCTCCTTGCGGGCAGATCTCCAGAACGCCATGGCACACGCTCCTGCCGTTCATCGGCACGCCGTGCCAGGAACTGAAGGAGGGGCGGAGGGGACGCTCTTGCGCGCTCCGTGGCAGGTCCGATAAGGCTCACGCCCATGCAACCAGCACTGGCGATCCACGGCGGCGCGTGGGCCATCCCCGATGCCGAGGTCGCCGAGCACCTCGACGCCATGCGGCAGGCGGTGGAGCTCGGCCGGGACAGGCTCGAGCGCGCAGCGGGGGCCCTGGACGTCGTGGCGGCAGTGATCCGCCTCCTGGAAGATCACCCGGCGCTCGATGCCGGCCTGGGCGCGGTCCTCAACCAGGCCGGCCAGGTGCAACTCGACGCGGGGATCATGGATGGCGAGAGCGGTGGCTTCGGGGCCGTGGCCGGCGTGACCCGCACCAGGCATCCCATCGACGCGGCACGCGCCGTGCTCGAGCTCGGTGGCGGGCAGGCGAGCCTGCTCGTCGGCCCGGGCGCGGACCGTTGGGCTCAGGAGCACGGGCTGGAGATGGTGGAGCCCGGCTACTTCGTCGTGCCCCGCGAGGTGGCGCGCTTCCAGTCCCTCCAGGAGCAGGCGGGCCGCTTCCACACCAGCTTCGCCTTTCGCGGCGACAAGCCTCGGGGCACGGTAGGTTGCGTCGCGCTCGATCGCGCAGGGCGAATTGCGACGGGCACCTCCACCGGAGGGGCACCCTTCACCGTCCCCGGCCGCGTGGGAGACAGCCCGTTGCCCGGGTGCGGATATTGGGCAAGCTCTGCGGCCGGCGCCTCAGCGACCGGTTGGGGCGAGGCCATCTCCCGGGTTCTGATGTGCGCCCACGCAGTGGGCCGCGCGGAGGAGGGCCTCCACGCGCAGGAGGCGGCCGAGAAGGCGGTCTCGCGGCTCGCATCGAAGGTGCGCGATCCCGAGGGGCGCCCTGCGACTGGAGGGGTGATCGTGGTCGATCAGCGAGGCAGAGTAGGGCACTGCTTCAACACGCCGAGGATGGCGCGGGCGAGCTGGACGCCGGCCGCTGGGGTGCTCCTCGCCTGCTGAGCCCGCTTCAGCCCTTGAGCTCGGGTCCTGCCAGCAGGGCGGTCAGCATCTCCTTCTGGCGGACGGTCAGCGACAGGCAGCGCACGCCGAAGCCGGGAAGGACCTGGGTGCTCGCGCCCCAGGGAGTGGACCAGCGCACCTCGCAGGGGATGGGGGTCTCGTCTCCCAGCTCGGGGACGACGAGCAAGCACCTCTCCTTGGGGGCGGGCTCGGGGGTGACGACGTAGAAGCCGCCCTTGGAGAGATTGGAGATGCTCGCGGCGGTGCCCGGGCGGCCGAGGTCGCGCTCGGACCGGTAGATGAACACGGAGAGGACCCGCGCGTGGCGATCCTCGAGCCGGACGCCGCGCGGGCGCCTGGAGCGGGCCTCGTGCAGAAACGGGGCGAGCAGCTCCTCGCCGGCGAAGGCCTTGCCCTGGAAGGTCCCGGCGATCTCCTCGGGGGGGCCGACCCGTCGCAGCCGGACGAAGGCGAACGAGTCCACCAGCCCGGCGACGAAGGCCCGCTCGTCCTCGGCCAGCCCGGCGAGGCTCCCCAGGTCCACCGCCAGCCCGGAGAAGAGCAGCCCCGCGCACCCCTCTTGAAAGTCGGCGAGGGCGGGGTAGGTGCTCACCGCCGCGCCATGGCGGACCAGGTGCCGCTGGTAGCAGTCGGCGTCGGGCCCGCGCGGTGCGATGAGCGCCACGGGGACCTCGTTCTGAAGAGTCATCTCCATCCTCTCTGCGTACGGTCGCCTGGAGCCCCGACTCGCAGCTCGGCCGTCAGGGCCGGCCTGCCAAAGGGCCTTCAGGGCGCTGGAACACCCAGGAGCCTGCCGAAGAATACCTCGGAGAAGTCACGCCACAGTCGCGCTCCGCGCTCCAGCCCGCCGCAGTGATACGGCTCGCGGGCGAGGGTCACCAGCCGCGTGCGCTCGAGCACCGGGCCCCAGAAGCGCTCGGAGTCGGGTGGGCGCAGGAAGGCGTCGATGTGCTCGGCGTCCCAG
>JACRCT010000356.1 GCA_016218885.1 Deltaproteobacteria bacterium
GCATCTCGGTGGAGGTCTGCGTGCCGACAGAGCCGGTGCGGGTGGTGGGAGACCCGGCCCGCTTGACGCAGGTGCTCAACAACCTGCTCACCAACGCCATCAAGTTCTGTGCTCCTGGCGGCCACGTCGCGCTCGACCTCAAGCGCCCGCCGCACCTGGGACGCTTCGCGGTGCTCTCCTGCTGGAACGACGGCGAGGCCATCGCCGAGGCTGATCTGGAGCGCATCTTCGAGAAGTTCGAGCAGGGCTCCTCGGTGCGCACCCGCACCGTGCGCGGCACGGGCCTCGGGCTCGCCATCTGCCGCAGCATCGTCGAGGCCCACGGCGGCCGCATCTGGGCCGAGAGCGCCGAGGGTCGGGGCGCACGCTTCGTGGTGGTGCTTCCGGTCGAGCCGGGTGCCGAGCTGGCCCGCTCCGAGGATGCCGCCGACCCGCCAGGTGCTCTGCAGCCTTCAGGGCGCGGCGGCACGGTGCTGGTCGTCGACGATGAGCCGGACATCGCCTTCATCCTCAAGGCGCTGCTGCTCTCGCGCGGGCACAAGGTGCTGGTCGCCCTCGGTGCTGACGAGGCCCTGGCGCTCGCCCGCCGTCATCGCCCCGACGTGGTGACCGCCGACGTCCGCATGCCGGACGTGGACGGCATCTCGCTGGCGGAGATCATGCGCCACGACCCGGAGACTCGCGGGACCAAGCTCTTGGTGATCTCGGTCAGCGACGAGCGCGAGCGGGCCTTCAAAGCGGGGGCCAGCGCCTTCTTGCAGAAGCCCATCGACGTGCCGGGGCTGCTGGCGACCGTGGATGGGCTGGTCGCCCAGCGCTCCGGAGGGCCTCTGGCGACGGTGCTGGTGGTGGACGATGACGCCTCGATTCGCGCCATCTGCTCCGAGGTCCTGGCCAACATCGGTTACCGCGTGCTGGAGGCGGCGACCATGGCCGCGGCGCGCATCTGCGTGCGCGAGCAGCGCCCGGAGATGATCCTCCTCGACATCGTCATGCCCGACGGGGACGGCTTCTCCTTCCTGGAGGAGCTCAAGGAAGAGCGCGCCGCGAGGCACATGTCGGTCATCTTCGTCACCGCGCAGGGCGAGACGGCCCACAAGGTGCGGGCGCTCAAGCTCGGTGCCGACGACTACCTGGTCAAGCCCTTCGACGCCCTGGAGCTGGCGGCGCGGGTGGAGACGGTGCTGCGGCGCAAGGAGATCGAGCTGGGGGCCTCGCCGACGACCCGGCTGCCCGGGTCGGTGAGCATCGAGCGCGAGGTGCAGCGGCGCTTCGACGAGCATGAGAAGTTCGGCCTGTGCTATCTCGACCTCGACAACCACAAGGCCTATAACGACCACTACGGATACGCCAAGGCCGACGGGGTCGTGCAGCAGACTGGCGATCTGCTGCGCGAGGTGGTGAGCGGGGAGCCCGGAAGCTTCCTGGGCCACGTGGCGGGTGATGACTTCGTGTTCGTGGTGCCGGTGGAGCGGGTGGACCTGGTCTGCCAGCAGATCCTGGACACCTTTGACCGCATCATCCCCCTCTACTACGACGCCGAAGACCGCCGGCGGGGCTTCATCGAGGCCGAGGATCGCTTCGGGCAGCGGCGGCGCTTCCCCATCATGAGTGTCTCGGTGGCGGCGGTGATCAACGATGGGCGCTACCCCGGCCACGCGGAGATCTCGCGTGCCGCGGCCGACTTGAAGATGCGGGCCAAGCAGCTTCCCGGGAGCAAGTACCTGCGCAGCGACCGCGAACAGGTGTTCCCCTCGCGGACCCGCTCCTTCCCAGTGGGTCTCCCCGAGCTGGTCGTTGAGTCGGGGACCAAGGCCGGGTAGGGAGACCCGGCGGGCGTGGGAGGCCCGCTCCACCGATGCGCCTGTATCAGAAGCTCGTCCTCTTCATGCTGGCCGCGACGATCGGGCCCCTGGCCGTGGTCGGCTTCGCGCTGCTGGCCGGCGCAGAGCGAGAGCTGCGCTCGCGCATTGGAGCCCAGCAGGCGGCGGCCGCGGTGGCGGCGGCCGACCTGGCGGCACGCGACGTCGATGAGGCGGTGGAGAGCCTGACCCGGACTGCGACCCCCATCCGGTGGGGGGAGCTGAGCGTCGAGGAGCGCCATGGGGCGCTGCGGCTGCTGCTGGGGCAGTCGCGCCACTTCGTGGCCGCGCTGCTGGTCGATTCCGAGGGTCGGGAGCTCGCTCCCGCCTTGCAGGCCAGCGCGCAGGAGCTGGCCCCGCTCCAGGCGGCACTGCCGGTGGCCGAGCTGAAGGGCGCGTCGGCGGGAACAGTGGCCATGTCTGGGGTCTGGACACGCCCGCTTTCCTGTGCGGCGGCGCTGGGGATGGCGGTGCCGGGGGCCGATGGTGGCAGCGCCATCGTGGCGGTGGAGCTGGCCTTCCGGGCCATCCAGGAGCGCGCCGCGCTCTCGTCCCGGTCCGGGGTGGGCGAGCTGTGGCTCTACGACGCCGCAGGCCTCGCTGTCGCCGCTCCCACCCCCGAGAAGCTGGGCTCCCAGGCGCCGGCCGAGGTCGTCGCCGCCGCGGCGTCACTCCAGGGCGGCGCGAGGTCCTGGCGCTTCATCCTCGGCCAGGAGTCCGTCCTGGCCTCCGTCGCCCGGGTGCCAGGGCAGCTGGGTTGGCTCGCGCTGGTGGTTGTCCCGGAGCGGACCGCGCTCGCGTCCGTGGCGCGGATGCGCGCCACCGTGCTGGGCTCGATCGGGGTTGCGCTCGCGCTGCTGCTGAGCCTCGGCTTTGCCTTCACTCGGGCTCTCTCCCGCAGCATCGAGGACCTGGCCCACGGGGCCCGCGCCTTCGCCAAAGGGGACCTGAAGGCGCGCATCCCCGCGGGCGGCCGCGACGAGATGGGGGACCTGGCGCGGACCTTCAACTCGTTGGGGGCCGAGCTCGAGTCCGCGCGCGCCCGGCTCGAGACCTGGAATGAGGATCTGCAGAGGAAGGTCGAGGAGCGCACCGCTGAGCTCAAGCAGGCCCAGGCGCAGCTGCTCGAGGCGAACAAGCTCGCGGCCATCGGCCAGCTCGGCGCGGGCGTGGCTCACGAGATCAACAACCCGCTCGCCGGCATCCTCGGCAACGCCCAGCTCCTGCTGCTCGACCGCCCCGCGGCTGACCGGGACGTGGCCATCCTCAAGAAGATCGAGGCGCAGGCCAAGCGCGCCAAGGAGATCACCGCCAACCTGCTGCGCTTCTCCCAACAGCGCCCCCAGGCGGACTTCAAGCCGGTCGAGCTCAACCGCCTGGTGCGCGAGACGCTCTCGCTGGTCGAGACGCAGATCTGCACCGAGGGCATCGAGCTCGCCCTCTGCCTGGCGGAAGGGCTGCCTCCTATCCAGGGCGATGCGGGGCACCTGGCGCAGGTGCTGCTCAACCTGGTGTCCAACGCGCGGGCGGCGATGCTCAAGAGCGCGACCAAGCGCCTCACCATCGGGACCGGAGCGGAGCTGGGGCGGGTGCTGCTCGAGGTCAGCGACAGCGGCAAGGGGATCGCCGAGAAGGATCTGGCGCGCATCTTCGAGCCGTTCTTCACCACCAAGGACGTCTGGTCGAACGTGGGTCTCGGGCTCTCGGTGAGCTTCCGCATCATCGAGGAGCATGGCGGGCGCATCGAGGTCACGACCGAGGTGGGCAAAGGCAGCGCGTTCAAGGTGACGCTGCCGGTCGCGCACCCAACCGCATAGGTGAAGGGTCGCGACCAACCTGACTCGAGTGACTCCTCGGGTGGTGCGCAGGGAATCGCCGTCATCTTGGACGGGAGCTTGTATCCCGCGTCGGACTCGGCTTCACTTCGGGACCTCATGAGCGAGTTCGTTCCCAATCGGCGCCGTTGGGCGTTCCCGGTCGCCATCGCGGCGCTGCTCGCGCTCGTGCCCATCGGCTACTACGGGTTTCTTCACGAGCCGCCCGCCTCGCCTGCTTTCGGTCCGGATGCTCGTCAGGACTGGGTCGAGCCTCCTCCAGGGCAGGATGCGGCGGTCGCGGGGGACGAGGTGCGCGTCGCCGAGTTGGCGGGCACCGTGGAGATCCGCCGTGGTCGTGGCTCCTTTGCTCCGGCGATCCTGGGAGCGGTTCTGCAGGCCGATGATGCGCTGCGCACCCTGGACGGCCGGGCGCGCCTGGTGGCTCACGACTCGTATGACGTACAGGTCGAGCCCGGCACCGAGCTGGAGATCCGGGAGCTCACCCAGAGGCTGTCCCGATTCGAGCTGGGGCTGGGCATGCTGGTCGCCCGCGTCGGGGAGAGTGGTGGTCGGCGGCTCGAGATCGCCGCGCGCGGGAGCGATGCGGTCGCCAGCTCCCAACTTGGAACCTTCGCGGTTTCGAACAACGGGACGGGAACCGTGGCGGTGGGGGCCCGCTCGGGCGAAGTCGAGCTGCACGCGGCCGGCAAGGCGGTCATCCTCCGGGCCGGGCAACAATCGATCATGATGCCTGGAGGGCCCCCCAGCGAGCCCGCGGCGTTCCCGTCCAGCCTGCTCCTGAAGATCGATTGGCCCTCCAACAAGGAGATCAATCGCCGGCAGCTCACCGTGTCCGGGCGCAGCGCCTCGGGGGCGGTGTTGATGGTCTCCGGAAGACCCGTCAAGGTGGAGAAGGACGGCCGCTTCAGCGAGGCCCTGCAGCTCAAGGAGGGGCGCAACTCCTTGGTGGTCGAGGGCGGGGACGTGGCGGGCAACCGGGTCCAGGCACGGCGCGAGCTGACGGTCGATACCACTGCGCCCGACACCGACATCTCCACGCAGAAGCTTTGGAATCCCTAGCGGGCAAGCCCGGCTCACCCTTGTTGAACGAGGGGGCGCATGTTAGGCATATTCGCCTTTCCTGCGACCCTGACGAGGCCGTGATGCGACCGCGCCCATCCCTCGGACTGCTGCTCTGCTCGATGCTGCTCCTGTTCGCTTCGCGAGCAGGGGCCGAGACGGACTGGTTCGCCAGCCTGTACACCAACGAGGGGGTGGAGCTGCGGGCCGACGAGCGCGTCTTCGCTCTGTACGCACTCCTGAACGGGATGGGGTACGACGAGGCGCCCATCATCCGCACCGCGCCCGTACCCGCCCGCGAGATGCACGTCGTTCGGCTCAAGGTGCGCTCGGCCGTCCGCATGACGGCTGCGGACGAGGAGAAGCTCAACGCCTTCTTCAATGCCCACCCCAAGCCGGCAGAAGCCTATGGTCGCTACGCTCTGGCGCTCAAAGGGCCGGCGGGCTTCGAGCGGACCTCTGCAGCGGCAGCCGACCTCAAGGGGTTCGAGGCCCTCCTGGCTGAGGGCTTCGGCAAGCAGAAGCTCGCTGAGCTCTTCACTTCGGTGCAGGACGAATACCGTTCGGCTCTCAAGGGTTACCACGGCGTAGTAGACGCGCCCGTGGGCGCGGTCCGTCGACTGCTCAAGATGAAGGAGGACGAGGCGCCGCGGGTGGTGCTGGTCGTGAACCTCCTCGATGGCCAGGGCAAGTCCTACTCGGCCCTCAGTGGCGACGAGCTGTGGGTCGTGGTGGGGCCCTCCAAGATGCCTGATCTCTTCGCTGTTGCTCGCGAACTCGCCCGTGCGCGGATCGAGCCGCTCGCTGCTGCCAGGGCGCCCGATCTCGAGAGCGCCGCGCTGATCACCGAGACGCTCACCCGTGCGGTCGCCTCCGCAGCCCTGGCCATGCCGGACGCCGAGATCGACGCTCAGGGACAGCGCGACGGGTTTCCGCAGCTGCGCGAATGGGTGCGCCAGGTGGAGGCTTTCTCCAAGGGGGACAAGGCGCTCGACAGCTTCGTGTCAGAAGCCGTCCCCATGCTGCAGAAGGAGGCGGGCAAGGAGCTGCCCGCCACAGTGAAGAAGCCGAGCAAGGCCAAGTAGGCCAGCTCCAAGCGAGCGCGAACGAGTGGAACAAGTCGTCACCGATATCCTGTCGGGAGCTTCGGGCGCGGGTGCCTACGGCCTGGTGCTGGCGGTGTTGCTGGCGTGCGGCCTGGGCGTGCCGCTCCCCGAGGACGTGGCGCTGATCACGGGCGGCTTCCTGGTCTACACGGGGGCGGCGCGGCTGGAGGTGATGATCGCCATCGCCTTCGTGGGCATCCTGGGCGGTGACAGCTTCGCTTTCATGCTCGGTCGCTACCTGGGCGATCGCCTCACCCGCGCCTGGCCCTTCCGGCTCATCATCACTCCTGCCAAGCGCGGGAAGGTGGAGGGGCTCTTCGCCAGATACGGCGAGAAGATCGTCATGGCTGCCCGGTTCATGCCTGGGGTTCGCGCGGTGACCTACTTCAGCGCCGGCGCGGCGGGCATGCGCTATTGGCGCTTCGTCGCCTTTGATGGAATCGCGGCGTTGGTCTCGGCACCGGTGTTCGTCCTGCTCGGCTGGTACTTCGGCGGGAAGATCGAGTGGCTCATCGGCGCCGTCCGTCGTGGTCAGGGAGCAGTGCTGGGCTTGCTCGCGGCAGTCGTCGCAGTGATCATCTTCGCGCGGTACGTGCGCCGATGGCTGGCAGACAGGGCCGCAGTGCTGCGGGCCGAGGCGGCGGCATTGGCCCCGCCTCCTCCGGTCCTGATCGAATCCCCCGGTTCCATCGAGGAACCCAAGCCGAAGGGCGAGGTCCGGGTCACCGACTAGCGGGGAAGGACCTCGACGCCACGCTCGGGCGGCTACTTCTTCTTGCCGGGCTTGCCGCCCCCGCCGTTGTCGACGCTCGAGCCCTTGGCAGGCTTGGTCGAGCCGGTCTTTCGCTCGGCGTTCTCAACGCGACCGATGAGGATGTCCTTGTCGTCGGGGTCGAGCACGGTGATGGCGTCGCGCAGGATGCTCAGATCCAGCCGAGCGACGTCCCGGTTGGTCTGGACATCCTTGAGGATCGGAAGGTCGCACACATCACGGATGAAATGATCGAAATCGCTGCGCACGTCAGCGAAGAAGGCCCGACATTCCTCGAGGTTGGACTTGATGGCCTCGCCGGAGGCGCCGTAGAGCAGATCCGGATTGCGGGTGACCGCGTCATCGAGCTTGAGGGCCCGCTCCTTCGCGGTGGTGAAGACCGTCGTCATGGTCTGCAGCCGCTCGCTCTCCGGTTGGTCGGCATTCCGGGCGTCCTCGAGCTTGGGCTTGAGGTCGGAGCACTTCAGGCCGGCGACGTCGGCTCCCTCACTGCTGGCGCGCTCGGAGATCGCGGTCTCGAGGCGCTGATCGCTGTCTGGGCCGTAGGCGGGGTGAGCGCAGGCGACTGCAAGCAGACAAGCGCAGAGCGCGGAGACAAGGTGATTCGGGCGCATTCGGATGGGCTCCCCGGGGCCGCCTTGGCCTCGTTGTCCGGGCCCGCTCAGCGCCCGGATCGTGAGGAAATACGCGGAGATTTGTAGCGAGAAGCAGTCCGAAAAGTCAACCGATGGCCTGAGTGCTTCGCCCATCACTGGCCGGCGCCAAGACCGTCCGTTGGGTGATGCCATGCATGAGGGAGACCGCGGCACGGGGCCTGGCAGGCGCCGGCGCATGAGCGCTGCGAAGTGCTTGAGCCAGCTAGAAGGTTCCGGCGAGCGACAACCCGTTGGGAGCGGGCGCGACGGTCAATTGGGAGCCAGAAGCGGCGAGGGTGGCGGTCTGCGAGCGATGGAGAAAGGGGATGAGAAACCCCACCGCGGCTCCGGTGAGGCTGCCGACCACCACGTCGCTCAGGTAGTGCTTCTGGGCGCCCAATCGGCTGTAGGCGACGAAGGTGGCCAGGGGCAGCCCCACTCCCCAGATGAAGGGCTCGGCCCGGTAGCCACGCAGATGGGCGACGGTGCCGGCCGAGACCACCAGCGAGAAGGCGAGGTTCGTGTGCCCGGAGTAGAAAGAGAGGTTGTAGTCAGAGCGTTGACTGGTGGTGCTCTGGGCGTTGGCGTCCAGCGCGGCGACGAAGGGCC
>JACRCT010000371.1 GCA_016218885.1 Deltaproteobacteria bacterium
CCGGACCATCCCCGAGGCGGTGATGGGCGGGGTCTCGATCGCGCTGTTCGGGGTCATCGCCGCCGCAGGGACCCGGCTTTTCGTCGAAGCCAAGGTGAACTTCTCCGAGAAGCGCAACCTGATGCTGGCCTCGGTGATCATGGTCCTGGGCGTGGGCGGCGCGAAGCTGCACCTCGGCAGCTTTGAGCTCGACCAGATGACCCTGGCCACCGCCGCCGGAATCCTGCTCAACCTGGTGCTGCCGCGCCCGGCGGCCCAGCCTGCAGCCGAGAAGCCGGCCGAGGCCGCTAGATGCTGACCCGGAGCCCGATGCCCACCTCGGCCAGTGGGGTGGGCACGACGTAGGCCGGCGTGGTCGGGGAGGCGGGGAGGTCGAGGCTGAAGCGGAACTCACCTCCGTCGCGGCCGTAGTGGAAGGCCGTATACCCCTCGAGCCGCAGGTGCGTGAGCAGCACGACCGAGACGTCGAGCCGCGCCACGAACGACCGATCCGAGAGATTGCCCATGTTCGACAAGACGATGCCCAGGTTGTGCCAGGACGCCGGCGTGGAGAGCATCCCGTAGACGCCGACGTAATGCTGGCCCAGGTAGAACGGGTTGAAGGCGCCCTGCGACAGCAGCAAGGGATAGAGCTTCGGGTCGTCGTAGCCGACCGAGTTGTAGAAGTACTCGGCGCCGAAGGTGAGGACGTTGATGTCCATGTAGTCGAGCGTCCAGTTGAGGCCCCCCGTGGCCTGGACGGTGTAGTCCTTCTCCATCCACGACTCGAAGCCCAACGCCGGGTTGGCCTTGTCCACGAAGCGCCAGAGCGGTTGCTCCCAACCCTTGTGTAGAGAGGCCTCGGCGTACACGTCGAAGGGCCCCACGCCTGCGCTCAGGTCCGCACCCAGGCGAGGCTTGTGCCCGCGCTGGAAGATGGCCTCGGCGCCGAGCTCCGCGGTCCCGAGGACCATCTCCGCCCTCAGTCCGCCGCCGACCTTGCCCAGCGTGCCGTCCACCGCCAGGTCCTCGAGAAGCCCGACCGCGTAGAAGTTCCAGCCGTACTTCTCCCAGGGCACGTGCACCTTGATCATCGTGGTGCCGGTGCGTGCATCGAAGGGCGAGAGCGGGTCGCGCCTCACCTGGTGCAGGAAGTCGGTCGGATTCCAGAAGTGCCCGGCGCCCCACTTGATGTGCTGCCGCCCCGCGGTGACGAACAAGGCACGGCCGACGTCGAAGCGCAGCCACAGCTGGTCCAGCGCCAGCGAGAGCTGCTTCTGGGTCCCAAAGGCAGAGGCCGCGGCCTCATCCCCGTCGGGGATCGTCGGATCGTAGGAGAGCCGCGCCAGCACGAAGCCGCGCACCCGCTCGTTCGGGCGGGCGTCGAAGTAGCCGTCCACCAGCGTCGGCACCGAGAAGGTCCACTTCGAGGCCGGCACCTCGGTGCTTACGCCCGAAGCGGCGCGCATGTAGAGCTGCCCGCCGATCTTCAAGGGGTCTTCAGGCACGATCTCTCCGGCGGAGCTCGCCGCGTCCGAGGCGCGGGCGCTGCCGCCGCCGAACATGGCCTCCTCGGTGGCGCGCCCGTGATCGTCGGTCAGGGCCCTGGCGGGTGTTGCTTCCGGCGTGTCGGCAGGGTCTGCGGTCGCGGGAGTGGGGGCCCCGAACATCGCGTCTTCGCTCGGCCGATCCGCGGCGCTCACATCGGTCCCAGAGGTCCCGTTGGTCCCGGCCAAATCTGCTGCGGCGGCCGGTGCCGGGGCGGCTGCCGCCGCCGGGGCAGCACCCGTCACCAGCACCAGCACCAGCACCAGCGGCGAGGCGGCGAGCAGCGCGCGCATCATCGGCTCTTGCTCTCGAGCCAGGCCTTGGTGAACAGGTTTGCGTCCAGGGGCCGCAGGTCCACCGACTTGAGCAGCACGAGCGTGGAGTTGGCCTTGTCCACCTCGTCGTAGAAGCGCATCTCCGCCGGGAAGTAGACCTCGGCCTTCTTCGATTCCGAGTAGACCTTCTGCCACTTGGGCGTGTAGCTGGTGCGCATCAGCCGCCCCGACAACGCGTACTCCTGGGACTTGAGGACGTTGGTGGTGGCCTTGTCCACCCACAGCTCCATCACCGGGTAGGCGACGTCGATGCCTTCCTTGGCGGTGAGCTTGAGGTGGTGCACGGTGAAGGCGCCCAGCTTCTCCTCTCCCACGTAGGTGGGCTCGTACTCCTCGGCGAGCCGCGACTCGTCGAAGTCGCGCCGCCGCGAGCCGGTGCCGCCGATGCGCTCGCGCTCGGTGCGCCGCTCCCACTTGCCCACCGAGGGGTCGTACATCCACAGGTTCTTGTCGATGCGCAGATAGCCCTTGCCCTGCTCGGCCTTGGGCTTGAGGAAGAGGATCATCAGCTTCTCGTCGGCGTCGCGGCGGTAGATCACCGCCTCGTACACCACGTCGGCCTTGTCCCGCTCCTTCTGCTCCATGTAGGCCAGGGCCTTGTAGTCGCCGGTGTTGCGCTGGTGGTGGTCGATGGTCTTGAGCAGTTCGACGCACTCCTCCTTGGAGAGCGCCGAGGCGGCGGCCGGGGCGAGGAGGACGAGCGCGGCGGCGAGGGCGGTTGTGCGCATGGCGGTCACCCGATGTGGTGCATGGCGGTCACCGGCTTGAGCCGGGCCGCGAAGATCGACGGAAGGAGCGCTGCGAGGCTGGTGGCCGCGGTCAGCCCGACGATCGCCAGGACGACCTTGTCCGCGTGGACCGAGAGGAACAGCCGGTCGCTCATGAGGATCCACTGGACCATCTCCGGCATGCCGATGTGGGCGGCGTTGAGGCCGGCCGCCAGCAGCGCCCCCGCGAG
>JACRCT010000372.1 GCA_016218885.1 Deltaproteobacteria bacterium
AAATCCGCACGTCCGGTTCGATGAGCGGCGAGGAGGAAACGGGCTGGCGAAGGGGCTCGGTGAGCAGGCGAGCGAAAGCAACCCTGCGCAGTCGGCTCCGCCCTTCGTCCCGGTACCGCGCCTCCCGCCGACTCTCCACCACCGATAGCGTGCCACGCATGTGCTTTGGGTGAAATGACCCTGGCAAGAAAGCGTGGCTTGACCTGCTCGCCGACCACTTCGCGCCGGGAGGTCGCTTCGACTAGGCTCCAGCCCTGGGTGTCCTAGAACCGGAGAGGCCATGAACCGGAAGATCGCCCGGGCGAGGTGGGCTGACGCGACGCCTGAGCCGCTCGAGCAGGGTCGCCAGGCCTTCGTGCGGGCCTGCAGCCAGGGCCACGGATGCCCGGAGGTGGTGGTTCCCGAGGCTGAATGGCCTGGTGCTGCCAGGCGCATGGGGCCCAAGTCGAACCTGACGGCCGCCGAGACCGAGAATCCGATGCGGTTCGTCCAAGCCCTGCGCTCCTCACTCACCCGACCCGCGCCGCAGGCTGAGGCCCAGCCGGCGCCGGCCCCCGCCGCGAACTCCTGAACCCGGCGCGATGGTGCTGAGCTTCCTCCTCATCGTTCTGCGCAACGTCCTGCGCAACCGTCGCCGCTCACTGATCACGGCGGGCGCGATCGTGCTCGGGGTTTGTGCGCTCGTCGCCGTGCGCGGCTTCACCGAGGGCTTTCACGCCGCGACCATGGCCAACATGGCCGAGGGCCGTCTCGGTGCCCTGGTCGTGCACCATCCGCGGTACCTGATCAGCCAGGAGCAGGCGCCGCTCGACCTGGACCTGCCGGGGGACGAGGCCTTCCTGGCGCGGATTGTGGCCGTCCCGGGCGTCGCCGCGGGGACTCCGAGGTTGACCTTCACCTCGGCAGTGAACGTGGGCGACGAGACGGTGTTCGCGCAGATCTCGGCTGTCGATCCGCGTCGCGAGCTCGCGACCCTCAAGCGCGCCAAGGACATGCTCGCCGAAGGCCGAGCGATCGAGGGGGCGGGCGAGTGCCTGCTGGGGCTCGAGCTCGCACGGACCTTGCGCGCCAAGCTCGGTGACACCATCACCTTCCTGTCCAACGACCGCGAGGGGGTGCTCAACGGCGCCGAGGCGAAGCTCGTGGGGCTGCTCTCCTTCAAGACCGCGGGAGATCGCCGGGTGGCCCAGCTGGCGCTGCCCACCGCCGACCAGCTCTTGCGCATGAATGGGCGAGTCACCGAGTACGCGGTGGCCATCGACGGCGACCTCGAGGGCGCCGACCTCCTCGCGGCGCAGTCGCGTCTGCAGGAAGCGCTCGGCGCGCAGGCCAGGGTCTCCACCTGGAGCGAGATCGCGAGCTGGCTGACGGACATGATCCTTTTCCAGCGGGTGATGTACGCGATCATCGGGCTGGTGCTCGTGGTGGTGGTGCTCACCGGCATCGCCAACACCATGCTGATGTCCGTGCTCGAGCGGGTGCGGGAGATCGGCACCATGATGGCCTTGGGCGTGCGCCGGCGGCAGATCGTCGGGCTGTTCCTGGCCGAGTCGGCACTGCTCGGCTTCCTGGCCGGAGTCGTGGGGGCGGCTCTGGGAAGCCTCGTCGTCTTCTGGCTTCACCGCCGAGGCCTCGATTTCCCTCCGCCGGGGACCACCATCCACAACATCGTCCGACCGACCATTGGCCTCGGCTACAACCTCTTTGCGGTGGGGCTCTCCACGGTGGGGGCGACCCTGGCGGCGGTCTATCCCGCCTGGCGCGCGGCCCAGCTGCGGCCGGTCGAGGCGCTCAGCCATGTGTGACCAGACCCGGCCTGGAGCGCGGCGATGATCCTCTCGCTCGCCGCCCGCAACCTGTGGCGCAATCGCCGGCGCACCCTCATCGCGCTCACGGCGCTCGTCATCGGCTCCTTCATGGTGGTGGTGCTCAACGGCTTCCGGAATGGGGTCATCGATCTGATGACCGAAGGGATGGTCAAGGCCCAACTGGGAGCCTTCCAGGTCCACCGCCAGGGCTACCTCGAGCAGTCGAGCCAGAAGCCGCTGACGCTCCATCTGGAGGACACGACCGAGCTTCTCCAGCGGATCCTCGCCAACCCTGGAGTGCAGGACCTCGCGCCGCGCCTCTCCACCTTCGGAATGGCCAGCGCCAGGGGCCGCTCCTCGCTCGTAGCCCTGCTCGCGGGCGACCCCAAGGTCGAGGCCCGGGTGTTTCCTCTGGCGAGTCGCTTCGTCGCCGGAAGAAACCTCGGCGAGACGGACTTGCCCAACGCCGCGGTCCTCGGCGGAGTCCTGATGCAGAACCTGGGGCTGAAGCAGGGCGAGGTCTTCACCGTGTCGGCCCAGACGCCCGAGGGGCAGAGCAACGCCATGGACCTGCAGGTGGAGGGATGGGTCCCCTTGATGGACCCCTTCTCGGCCAAGCGTCTGCTCGCCCTGCCTCTGGGATATGCGCAGCAGCTGCTGCGCATGGAGGGACGCATCACCGAGTACGCGGTGCAGGTCCACGACCTCCACCGTATCGAGGAGGTGGCCCAGGCCGCCCGTCAGGCCCTGGGGGACGAATACGAGGTCCACACCTGGCTCGAGCTGCAGCCGCTCTTCCGTGACCTCATTCGTCGACAGACGTTCGTGCTGTCTGCCGTCTCGCTGCTGCTGGCCATCGTGCTCACCGGCATCGTGAACGTGATGGCCATGAGTGTCTACGAGCGCGTTCGGGAGATCGGTACCGAGATGGCGCTAGGGATGCGCCGCCGGCAGATCCTCCTCCTCTTCCTGTGCGAGGGCGGTTTCCTGGGCCTGTGGGGAAGCCTGGCCGGAACCATCCTCGGCTTCGTGGCGGTGACGGTCGCCGACGTCTACGGCATCCCCTTCAAGGCGCCAGGCGCAAGCGGCACCATGCCCATGCACCCCACCATTTCAGTAGGCTTCGCCGCCTTGGTGGTCGCCGTGGCGGCCATCGGGACGCTCGGCGCCGCGCTCGTTGCCGCCTTTCGCGCCTCGAGGCTGCGCCCCGCCGACGCGCTGCGCGCTCTCTGAGGGGAACGCTATTGGGAGACGAAGAGCGGGCAGGTGTAGGGGCCACCCCAGCCCCCGCAACACGGAGAAGTCTGGCTGCAGGTGGTGGTGGTGCTGCCGGCCGCGGTGTGCACCGCGAAGCAGACGCAGGTGGTGCCGCACGAATCGATCCCGTACGGGTTGGTGCCGCACCAGCTCAGGGAGCAGTCCGTCCCGACCTTGCACGGCAAGTAGCAGTAGGGATCGTTCTTGCCCCAACCGGCATAGACCCAGGTGTTGGGCGCCGTGGTGACGCTCCAAACCGCCCTCTCCGAGCCGGTGAGCAGCGTCACCGTCGTCGTGGCGTCGTCGGCGTTCGGCGCGGTGACCCCCAGCTGGACGGTTTGCCCATGGGTGATGTTGCCGATCTGCACCCAAGGGCCGCCATCCAGGCGGAAGTAGCCCATTCCGTCGGGGATGCTCACCGCCGATGACTGGCCGTTGAACGTCAGGACCGGCGAGGTCTGCCAGCTTCCGTAGGGAGCCATGGTCAGGGTGCCGAACCCATAGGCGCTGGAGGTGGTGGAAATGCATTCGCCCATGACGCATGACTGGCCTGCCGAGCAGGCGCGGTTGCAGCCACCACAATGGGTCGGATCACGCTGGGTGTCGGTGCAGGCGCCGTCGCACTTCTCCGTTCCGCCCACGCACTGCAAGGCACAGGCGCCGGCCGAGCAGACCTCGCCCGCGGGGCAGGGGTGGTCGCAGCTGCCACAGTGGGCCGGGTCGAGGTCGGTGTTGGTGCAGGCGCCGTCGCACTTCTCCGTTCCGCCCACGCACTGCAGGGCACAGCCGCCGGCCGAGCAGACCTCTCCCGCGGGGCAGGGGTGGTCGCAGGAGCCGCAATGGGCTGGGTCCAACTCGGTGTTGGTGCAGGCGCCATCGCACTTCTCGGTTCCACCGCTGCACTGCAAGGCACAGGTGCCGGCCGAGCACACCTCGCCCGGGGAGCAAGCGTGGCGGCAGGAACCGCAGTTCGCGGGGTCGGTCTTGATGCTGACGCAGGTGCTTGCACATTCCTGGGTTCCCCTGCCGCACTGCAGGACGCAGACGCCAGCCAAACACACTTCGCCCGCGGCACAAGGGTTGCCGCAGGAGCCGCAGTTCTCAGGGTCGATCTGCGTGTTGGCGCAGCTGACGCCGCAGCTCGTAGTGCCTTCGGGGCAGCTCGAGGTCACGCACGCGCCGTCAAGGCAGGCGTTCCCCGGCTCGCAGATGACTCCGGCGCAGCGCCAGGCGACGCACTCGCCGTCGACGCATACCTCGTCCAGTTCGCACGACATGCTGCTGCAGTCGACGGGATAGCAGGTGGCTGCGATACATCGCTCTCCGGCCAGGCAGGAAACCCCGACGCAGCTCTGCTGTACGCAAGTTTCCTGCACGCAGACCTCGCTGGCGGCGCAAGGGCCTGAAGAGCAGTCGGTCGGATAGCAGGCCCCTCTCACGCACTCCTGGCCCTCCAGGCACAAAGGATCGCAGGCAGGTAGGACACAGCGCCTGTTCTGGCAGGCCTTGCCGGTCGTGCAATCGGCGTTGTGGGCGCATTCCGAGTCCGCGCAGAAGAGGTCTCGGCAGATTCTCTCTGCCCCGCACTCGCTGTCCTCGGTGCAGGGGACGGTGTGGGCCGGCGAGGTGGTGTGGCAGCCTTGAGCTAGGGCCAGCGCGGCACCTGCCACAAGGACCGCACCGCCCACACGCCTCACGAACGTCACGCCATCGGCTGTCTGATTCATGCCATTGCTCCTGGTGAGCGCTGAAAGGTCGAGAAGCGCATCGTTCTGCCAAGACTACCAGCGGCGCCGCAAGGCGCTGAAGGGTGGACGGAGCCGAAGTGGGAAAGGCAGGCCACGCTTGACTCCTCCCGCCTGAAACCGCGAAAGACGGGTGGGAACACCACCTGAAGGAGACGATCGTGCGACTCGCCCTTGCCTTGCTCCCGCTCCTGCTTTCGGGTGGCTCGCCTTCACCTGCCGCGACCGGGGCAAGCCCATCCACCGAGGACGCCCGATCGATCCTCCGCAAGCACGACCAGGTGATGGGCCCCGCGTTCTTCGAGGCGGAGGCCACCATGACGGCGCATCGCACCGACGGCAGCGAGCGCACCTACCAGATGCGCTTCCTCAAGGGCGGCGATGACCGGTTCCGAGTGTGGTTCGATGCTCCTTCCAACGCCCGCGGACAGGAGATCCTGCGCGTGGAGGACAACTTCTGGGTCTACATGCCCAACCTCAAGCGCGCGGTGCGGCTGGCGGCGCGCGAGAGCTTCATGGGCGGCGACTTCAACAACGCCGACGTGCTGCGGGTGAGCTACGCCAAGGACTTCGACCCGACGATCACCTCCGAGACCGAGGACTGCTGGGTGCTCTCACTCAAGAGCCACAACCCGGGCTCGGCGTATGACCGCATCGAGCTGACCGTCCACAAGGGCGACTACCTGCCCATCGAAGGGCACTACTTCGCGGCCAGCGGCAAGGAGCTGCGCGCGGCCGAGTTCAAGGACCCCAAGGACTTCCGCGGGCACCGGCGGCCGGGTCTGATGACCATGAGGAACTCCATCGAGGAGGGACGCTGGTCGCGCATGGAGCTCAGGGATTTCAAGGTCGTGGAATCGATTTCCTCGACCAGGTTCGTGCTCACCGAGCTGGGAAAGTAGGGGGCGCTCCTCGATGGCCTTCTCTGGCGGTGTATCGCTGCCATGATCTCGGGGGGGCTCCGCTCGGCGCTTGCGACATAGCGCAAAAACACCTAATAATTTGGCTTTTCTTAGGGTTTTTTTCGCTTTGGAGCAAGCCGGATCGTAGGCACCCGCCCGCCCCCCGAGGCTGGGCCTTGCGCCCCGCGCGGCGACAGGACGTTGCCTTCGCGCGCAGCCACGAAGGGCCGAGAGGAGGCGAACGAGTGCCAGCGAGGAGGCTGGCGGGCTACCCCGCGACCCACTCATCGACGATCCGCTCCGCCGCGCCCGGCAAGACCCCGGTGGCCCAGGCGAGATCGAGGGACGTGAATCGGCCGCGAATTGCCGCGCCGTGCTGAAGCGCGGTCAGGAAGCGCTCCCGGGTGCAACCGAGGTCCGAGAACCGATGGGCGGCGCCGGCTTCCCTCAGGCATCGTTGGATGCTCAGTGGGGAGCGCAGCAGGGGCCGAAGCTCGGCGCGCAGGCTCTCCCAGCGCCCCGGCTCCGCGAGCTTGCGGCAGGCCTCGACCATCCGCTCGCGCTTCTTGTCGTGCTCTACCTTCACCGCCCCGGCGATGCCCTTCCAGAGCTTCTCGTCGAAAGGGGCGCCCTCAGGTTGGAAGGCGGGCTTCTCGAGCGCGAGCACCTCCGCGTAGAGCGCCGCGGCGACGATGGTCCCCACGCCCACCTGGCGGCCGTGCAGGTCGTGCTCGACGCCGTCCACGTGGGCCAACATGTCCAGGGTGTGGCTGATCAGGTGCTCGCCGCCGGAGGCGGGCAGGCTCGAACCCTGGAGCGTCATCGCGCAGCCGGAGAAGACCAGCGCGTCGAACAGAGCCCGGATCGCCGGCTCTTCTCCACGGGCGAGGGCGGCGGCGTGGTCAAGGTAGCGCGGCTCGACGTCGTTGATGACCGCCGCCACCGACTCGGAGTAGCCCTCGCCGAAGAGCAGCTGATTCATCTTCCAGTCCGCGGTGCTCACCGGCTTGGCGATGACGTCGCCGAGCCCCGAGCTGGTCAGGGCGAAGGGTGCGGAGGCGACGACGCGCGGATCCGCCGCCAGCGCCCGGGGCGCGTGGGCGCGAAACAGGCTCTTCACTCCCTTGATCGACGGGGCCACGTTCGCCGCGGTGTAGCCGTTCATCGACGCCGCCGTGGCGTAGGCCACGTACGGGGTGCTGGCTTCGGCCCCAAGCCACTTGGTCAGGTCGTTGACCACGCCCGCGCCGACGGCCACGAACACGTCGGCGCGAGGAAGGCCGCGGGCGAGGCGCTCCTTCGTCTCGTCGTCGCAGACGGGCGAGCGTCCCTCCGAGCGATCGGGGATCGGGCACTCGTTGACTTCCAGCCCCGCGCGCCCCAGCGCCGCGAAGCAGCGCTCACCCGCCTGCCGTGTTCGCCGATCGCTGAAGACGAGGACCCGACGGGCGCCCAGATCCTGCTTGAGCGTCTCGGCGAGCCGCTCGGCCGCATCCTCTCCCCAGAAGTAGGCCTGGGGCAGCTCGGCATGCTTGCCTGCGAAGTCCCGTTGGATTCGCTCTCCGAGCGCTGCGAACAAGTCCATAGTGTGTCTCTCCTGTGCGCGGAAGGCGGCTTACGTGGTCGGAGTTGGGCGACCGGTGTCCGAGCCGCGAGCGTTAGCGACCGGAGCTGCCGGTCTCGGCGAGCCCCCCCAGAACGCGCGTCGGGCGGGCACTGCTAGGGCAGCGGATAGCGGGGCTTCTGCGAGGGGTTGGCGGCGAAGTAATCCTTGAGCAGCCTCGTGACCCTGGACGCCTGGGGATCGGCCGGAGCCAGATGGACGAACTCCTCGTACTCGCGGGCGGCGAGATCGAAGCGACGGGTCTTGGCGTAGCAGGTGCCGAGAAGCTTGTGGGCGTCGGCGTGGGAAGGGATGCCCTTGAGCACCGCCTCGAAGACCTTAGCCGCTTCCTCGTACTCCTTGGACTCGAAGAGCAGGAGGCCTTGGCGATAATCCGCCGTTGCCGAGGCCGCTTGGGCGGGGGGCTGGCCGCCGTTGGGGTCGAGGCGCTCGATGATCGTGCGCAGCTCACCGGCGAGCTCTCCCTGGGGGCTCAGCTCGAGGTACTTGCGGTAGGCGCGGGCTGCGTCCCTCTCTCGACCCACCGACTGGAAGGCGGTCCCGAGCATGGCATGTGCGCGAGCGTTGGCGGGCTCCTTCTCGAGGCCCTTCTCGAGAAGCGGGATCGCCTCCAGGGGAGACTGCTCCGCGAGCACCAGACCCAGACCGATGAGAGCCTCAGCCCCTTGTGGCTTGAGCGCGAGGGCATTGCGGAAGTCGGTCGCCGCCGCCTTGAGATGGGCGGCGATGTAGCTCTTGCGCGCTGACGCGATGAGCTTCTGGTAGGCGGCTTCCGACCCGGCCTGGGCGGCGCGCGCAGGGCTCCCGAAACCCATCGTCAGGGCCACGGCCGTGACCGCCAGACACCGCATCGCCGCGCTTCCAACCATATGGATGCCTCTCTACCACGGGCTCGGGAGCAGCCAGGGGCGGAGCCTCCTGCGCTGGGGGTTGGGTTGTCAACCAGGGGCTCTGAGGGCGTGAGCCTGCCTCACGTATCGACTCCTTGCATCCGTGAGCGCGACAGACGGATCATGGACGCCCCGCTGTGCTGCACGGCGGTTCTGGAATTCACACGCGATTCCGCATAGCTGCACCCAGGTCCGGGGCTTGCTTGGCCACCGGCCACCAACGCTGGAGGAGGAAACCATGAAGAGTCTCGCCCGTGCCTGTCTACGTCTGGCCATGCTCGCCGTCCCCGTGGTGATCGCCGCCTGCTACGGGCCCATCGCCCGCTACTCGAGGTCGGGCAAGGTCATCGACAAGGACACCCACGCGAATCTCAGCGACATCGAGGTCTCTTGCGTCAGCAAGGACGGCATCGAGGCCGAATCGGCGCGCTCGTACCAGGGGGACTTCACGCTCTACTACGACGTCCCCTGTGACCACTTCGAGGCCTCGGACACCGTCTCGCCGGCGCGGTATCAGAAGCAGACCGTGGCCTTCAGCGAGGAGTCGGCTGGGACGCTCACCATCTCCATGGAAAAGGTGCAGTAAGGCTACGGTGCGCCCGGTGGCTCCTCCTCGACCGGAGCCGCCGGGCGGCCCTCCACCTTCACTCCCCCTGGCGGATGGCAGGAGTGATCGCAGAAGAACCCTTTTGAGCGGAGACGCCGTGGCCAAGCCCCTGGAGCGCGCCCTGCGGCGCCTCATCGACCCTGCCTATCGGGCGCTGGAGACCCGGGCGCGGGTGCTGCGCTACCTTTTCATCGAGATCACCCAGCGCTGCAACCTCTCCTGCCTGCACTGCGGCAGCGATTGCAGCAAGGACGCCCAGCGCGACGAGCTCACCACCGAGGAGTGGCTGCGCTTCTTCGAGTATCTGCCCGGGCACTTCGATCGCCGCGAGCTGGCGCTGGTGGTCACGGGTGGCGAGCCCTTCTGCTGCCCCGACTTCGACGCCATCCTCGGCGGCCTCAAGGCGCAGGGCATCTCCTGGGGCATGGTTACCAACGGCTTCACGCTCTCTGATGCCAACGTCGCCAAGGTCGTGGAGCACGGAATCATGAGCATGACCGTGAGCCTGGACGGGCTGCAGGACAGCCACGACTGGCTGCGCGGGCGCGAAGGTTCCTACCAGCGGGCGGTGGAGGGGCTGCGCAGGGTGGCGGGTGCCGGCCTGCCGAACTTCGACGTGGTGACCTGCGTCAACCCGCGCAATTTGGGGGAGCTGGACCAGGTCTGCGACGTCCTGCGTGAGTGCGGCGTCCCGGCCTGGCGGCTCTTCTGCATCTTTCCCAAAGGTCGCGCGAAGGAGAACCCGGCGCTCAAGCTCTCCGACGACCAGATGCGCCAGCTCTTCTCCTGGATGAAGGCCAAGCGCAGGGAGCTCGCGGGCACCGGCTTCGTGCTCAACTTCAGCTGCGAGGGGTACCTGCCTGCGCGATGGGATCGCGAGGTCCGCGACGACCCCTACTTCTGCCGCGCGGGGATCAACATCGCCTCGGTCCTCTGTGACGGGGCGATCTGCGCCTGTCCGAACATCACCCGCTCGCTGGTGCAGGGCAACATCCGCAGCGACGACTTCAAGGAAGTCTGGGAGAACCGCTTCGGCAGCTTCGTGGACCGGGACTGGATGAAGACCGGGCCGTGCTCCAGCTGCGACCAGTGGAGCCGATGCCAAGGCAACTCTCTGCACTTGTGGGACGACGAGGCGCGCCGCACGGTGCTGTGCCACCATCGCGTGCTCGGAGGGTCGACGCCATGACGAGGTCATGGGCGCTGCTGGCCGGCGGCCTCTGGGCGCTGCTCTTCACGGCAGGGTGCAAGGGCGAGTGCGGCGACGCGGCGCTGCGGGCCCGCTACGGCACCTGCGTGGCCACCGTCACCGCCGGCTCCTGCGAGGCAGCCGGAGGTATGTGGCTGGTGGTGGGGCTGGCGGGAGTCTCCCAGTGCGAGTGCCCCACGGGCCAGGGCGAATGCTCGTGCGAGACGCGCGACGAGTGTCTGGCGGGGTGCATCGGCGGACGCGACGCCAAGATGCCGTGCGTGGGGACGGAGCTGCGCTGCAACGCGACGAGCAACCGGCTCGGCTGCTACTGCACGGCCGACGAGGAGGGACTGCGGGCAGAGATCTGCGTGGACTGAGCCGGCCCGAAGACCGCATCCCTGGTGACGCTCCTCCCCGCTGTCGGGTCGATGAGCGCGAGGGGCGAGTTTCCACGGCGCACGCTGGCCAACGCTCTTCCCGTTGAGGGCCTGTCAATCAGGACCGACCGCACCAATTGAGGGGCTCCTATCTTCGTTTCGATGCCAATACTGCCCGGAAGCGATGAAGGCAGCGCGGCAAACGGCGAACGGCCTGACCAGGGCGATGCGAGCGAGGCTCGTCAGCGGGCGGTCCGGTGCGCCCCGAGGCGGGAGGGGGTTCGCCTGGTTTGCGCTCGTCAGCGGCGGCGGCCACCTTGCTCTGACCGCGCTCTCGGGGCGGCTGCGGGCGGAGCACGTGCTCGCCGACGCTCTACTGATGGTTCTGCCGTGGATGGGCGGAAGGGCCGACGAGTTCGCCCGCGGGGCCTTCCCTGCGTGGATCTTCGGCGTCCTCTATGACAACCAGCGCCTCTTCCTGGCGCTGCGCGGCCGCGTTCACAACGCAGACCTGGCGAGCCTGGAGCTGGCCTGGGTTCCAGCGCCCGGGGGAGCCAGCTGGCCGCAGTGGTTCCAGACGCGCACGTCGGCGGTGCTCGATCTCCTCTCCGGGTTTGCCTACGCCACGTATCTGTTGGAGGTGGGGGTTGCGGCGCTGGCCCTGTTCGCGCTGCGCTCCGCCCGGTTTCGCGCTCTCGGCTGGTCGTTCCTGGCCGCGGGCGCCCTGGGGATCGCAGGGTACGTGCTCTACCCGGCGGCGCCGCCCTGGTACATGGAGGCCTTCGGGGCCGGCCAGGTGAACCTGGCCGCGGCCCCAAGCGCCGCCGGGGCGCTGCGCTTCGACGCGCTGCTGGGGGTGGACTTCTTCGCCTCCTTCTACGCGCGCAACCCGAACATCTTCGGGGCGATGCCCTCGCTGCACGCCGCCTTCCCCGTGCTCGTCGCCTGGCATGTCTGGGACAGGGGCTGGCGCTGGCGGGCTCTGAGCCTGGCCTACGCCGCTCTGGTCTGGTTCGCCGCCGTATACCTGAACCACCACTGGGTCCTCGACGTGGTGGCGGGCATCGCGGTGGCGCTGGCGGCATCGGGTCTGGTCGCGGTGGCGCTGCGGCTCTCTACCGCGGGGGCGGCGACGGCCCATCCGGTACCGGTGGCGGCCCGTGTGGACCGGGAGGGCGAGCCATGATCGAGGCCGCGCTCTCCTGGCTGATGGGCGATCTCACGCCCCAGGCTCGCATCTGGACCGCGCTCGCTCCAGGCTTGGCGGTTGCCCTCTACTTCCTGGTGGCCTTCGTCATCTTCTCGGCCATCACGCTGTTGCGCGGGGTACCTCGGGACGCCGAGGTGGAGCCGCGTGGTCGCACGTGGATCCTCGGCTTCTTCCTGCGCCACTTCTTCTTCTGGGCAGTGCGGCCCCTCGGAAAGCTTATCCTGTGGACGCGCATCCCTCCGATCGCCATCACCCTGCTCGCGGCGTTGCTGGGGCTGGCGGCCGGATTCTTGGTCGCGGCCGGACGCTTCTCGCTGGGCGGGTGGGTCTTCCTCGCCTCGGGGATCCTCGACACCCTCGACGGGCGGGTGGCGCGCGCGCGCGGTGAGGTCTCGACCAGCGGCTCGGCCATCGACTCCATCCTCGACCGCTACAGCGACGCGGCGCTCCTGGTAGGGATGGCCTGGTACTACCGTGGCAGCTGGGTGCTGCTCGCGGCGCTGCTCTCCCTGGTCGGGGGGCTGCTGGTGCCCTACATCCGGGCCAAGGGCGAGAGCCTTGGGGTCCAGGCCCGCGAGGGCCAGCTGCAGCGCGCGGAGCGGGTCGTGATGCTGGGGCTCTCGGCCGCGCTCAGCCCGGTGCTGGAGGCCGCCTTCAACCCGCTCGATGCGCATCCCATGCACTGGCTTGCCGTCGGTGGGCTGGTCTTCGTGGCGCTGGGCAGCAATGTGACGGCGGTGACCCGGCTGTTGGGGTTGCTCCGGGCCTTGACCCGCAAGGATCCTGCTGCGCACCGGCCGCGAGAAGCGCGCGACTGGGTCTCGGCGACCGGCGGGGCCGCCGCAGTCGTGCTCGAGTACCTGGCTTTCACCGCGCTCGTCGAGCGCGCGCAGCTGGGGCCCGGCTTCGCTGCGGTGCTGGCGGCGGTCGCGGTCTCGCTGCTCGGCTTCACGGCGACTCGCGCCCTGTGGCGGCGAGGTGAGCACCTTCGCCCGCCGCCGCCCGCGAGCCGCTACGCGCTGGTGTCCGCGGTGGGGGCGCTGCTGTGCGCCGGGGGGGTGACCGTGCTCGCGCTGCACGCAGTGCCCGACCCGCGGATCGCCTGGTGGGCGACCAAGGCCGCTGTCTACCTCCTGTGGAGCTACCCACTTCGGCGCGACTACCTCTGCTCAACGCCTGAGCGCCCTGCGGCCTGAGGGGGGCTGGCTCGGTTCCAGCGTGGGGCAGGTCGGGTCAGAGCCGCGAGCGTCAGCGACCGAACCTGCCGGTTTCGCCGAGGGCGCTTGCGAGCCGCCCCCTGCCAGTTCCCATCTCTCGATGCGGAAGATGTGGCAAGACGGGCGCGTACCGACTAGCCTCCGCAGTCGCCATGGGACGAATCTTCGAAACTCGAAAAGCAACGATGTTCAAGCGCTGGGACCGGATGGCCAAGGCCTTCACCCGGGTCGGCAAGGACATCGTGATCGCCGTCAAAGCCGGCGGCCCCGACCCCGACAGCAATCCGGCGTTGCGCCGCGTGATCCAGAACGCGCGCGCCGCGAACATGCCCAAGGACAAGGTCGAGGCGGCGATCAAGAAGGCCAGCGGCCAGTCGGAGATCAACTACGAGACCGTGATCTACGAGGGCTACGCTCCCCACGGGATCGCTGTTCTGGTCGAGACCGCGACCGAGAACGTCGTTCGCACCGTTGCCAACATCCGGATGCACTTCAAGGAGTATGGCGGCAACTTCGGCGCCACCGGCAGCGTGAGCTTCCTCTTCGAGAGGATGGGCGTGTTCCACCTGCCGCTGCCGCCGCCCACCGTCGACCTCGAAACATTGGAGCTCGATCTCATCGATTTCGGTCTGCTGGAGATGGGAGAGAAGACGGGCGAGAAGGGCGAGCGCCAGCTGGTGATCCGGGGCACCTTCTCCGAATTCGGCAAGCTACAGGCGGCGATCGAGGCCCGTGGCCTGGCGGTCAGCTCTGCCGAGTCGGAGTACGTCGCCAAGTCCTTGATCGAGCGTCCTGAGGACCAGGCCAAGGATGTCCTGGAGCTCATCGACGCCCTCGAGCAGGACGACGACGTGCAGCGAGTCTTCCACAATCTGGGCTGAGGCAGTGCCTCTTGGGGGCTCGCAACGACACCTCGCGGCGGTCCCGCCCGGCGGTGGCTTCCAGATCAGTACAAGGCTGAATCGCGGCTCGAGACCTCGAGGGTCGGGATGAGGGTCGAGCAGCCGCCGGAGACGGGAGTGAACTGGGAGCCGGAGATCACGGTTTCGACCAGCTCCACGTTCTCGATTCGTCCGACCATCGCCTCGTCACTCAGCTCGGAAAGGACGAGGGTGCCGCTGGCGCTCACGTAGGTCTTCTGTGCGCCCGAGGGCATCTGCGCCTCGATGATCACGAAGTGCATACAGGTCGCGCAGTTCCTCTCGGCGCCAGCGAGTGCGAAGGAGCCCGTTCACAGGCGGTAGGCCTCGACGAA
>JACRCT010000357.1 GCA_016218885.1 Deltaproteobacteria bacterium
TCCGAGCGGGCTGGATGCTGCCGCGCCGGCCGGGCGCGACGCGGGCGGTCTGGAGGTGCTGACCGAGGGCCTCTACGTCACGGACGTCCCGGTGCTGTCGGAGAAGCCCATCGAAGGGGACATCCTGGTGCACCTGGAGGACAAGCCTCGCGACGACGCCGTGGTGAAGATCAACGGGACGGTCATCCCGCACGCGGCCCCCGTCGCGGGCATCGCCAGGCCGGGAATGTACGACGTGGGCGCGGCCGGGCTGACCGGCATCGGCGCCAAGACCAAGGTCACGCTCGAGGCGAGGGTGGGCGGCAAGACCAGCACGGTGTCCTTCACCTGTCCGCCGGAGGTCGCCATCACCAGCCCGGCGGCCAACAGCGGCGCCCGGCAGGGCGACAACCTGGCGGTCACCTGGACAGGGACCCTCGAGGCGAAGACGCAGTTCGGCCCGGTGGTGGGCGTCTACGCCTGCTTCACCGAGGCGACCGGGAACACCGTCACCGCCCTGGGGCACGGCTCGGACTTCATCCACCTGGTCCCCGGGGACACGAGCGCCACGGTGCCGGTGAAGAGCGTCTGTGCCCGCTACCTGCTGGAGCTGCGCGCGGTCGGAGCGCAGGAGTTCTCCGCGGGCAGCGGCGGAGTCTGCTACCTGCAGCGGCGAATCTGGCTGAAGGGGCCCTGAGTCATCGATCGGCGTCGCCGATCCCGCCCCAGAGCGTGGCGGCGACCCTCGGCGGCTCGGGAGAGCCTATCGTCGAACGCGCGTCCGCGATCTCCCGGCCGCCGCGCTGGACGACCGCTCTCCCGGGCGCGGACGAGTGTCGACCGACAGGATCCCGGGCCGTTCCGCCCGCTCGCCGACGATGTCGCGAGCGATGTTACCGGTGTCGCTCGCCGCTTGCCCAAGAGCAGCTTGGCTGGCAGTGTCCCGGCCGCTCGAGTCTCACATCCCTCGAGTCGCGAGGATCGCACGTGGGGACCGGCGACAACGGCGGCACCAGGCAGAGGAAACTCCGAGTCGACCGGCTGGAGATCGTCTCGGGCGCCTTGGGTCCAGTCCCGAGCACGACCCTCCACATCCGCCCCTTGACGGTGTTCGTCGGTCCCCAAGGCTCCGGCAAGTCCCTCGTCGCGCAGGTGCTCTATGCGCTCGAAGAATTGCCCTTCCTTGTCCATGTCGCCGGCCTCGAGCGTGGCATGGCGAGGAGAACCGACGAGGGCGTGTTCCGGTGGATCCTCGACCACCTGCGCTCTCCGGTCCGAGCCTTCGGCGTCTTCGCCAACCCGAAGGTCACCCTCCGTTGGACGCGGGGGCGAGACGCGGAGTGGCCCGAGGACGCGCCTCCGTCCTTCAAGTTCTCGATGTACGGGGCTACGCGGCAAGTCAACCTCACCGCCCCCGAGAGGCGGTTCGTCGCGAGCTTGCGGCGGTCGACCAAGTCGAGGCGCTCCAGGCGGCAGCTCCACCACGCGATCTACTTCCCGACCGAGCGGCTCACGATCTCCGGCCGCCGCTTCAGCCTCGAGAGCGAGCCGCTCACCTACGGGCTGTTCGACCATTGGCTCGAGCAGCATGCCCAAGGGGCGGTCGACGGGTGGGGCGAGGCCGGACCGCCGGATGAGGACGCCCGGGCGATCGAGGCGTTGGCGGACGAGGCACTCGCGGGCCGGGGGCGGAAGTCCGGCGGGCGCTGGATCTGGGAGTTCGGCCGCGGGCGGGCGCGCAAGGCGTTCGACCTCGACATGTCGTCGTCCGGGCAGCGCGCCAACTTCTCGCTCCCCTTCGTGGCGAAGACCCTGTTCTCCCTCCGTGGCACGGGCGACATCGCCGAGACGCTCACGCTCCTCGTCGAAGAGCCGGAGCTCTGCCTCCATCCGGCTGCGCAGATCGCCACCGTCAGGATGTTCGGGCTGCTGGTGAACAGGGGCTTCCGCGTCGTGGTGACGACCCACTCGCTGACGCTGCTCTACGCTCTCAACAACCTCCTGCAGGCCGGACTCGTCGAGGGCGAGCGCGAGGGCCTTCCCGAACCCCGGTACCGACTCCGGGCGAGCGACGTGGCCGTCTACGCGTTTCACCCCAACAAGAAGCCGCAAGAGCTGATCGATCGCGAGCAAGCCTTCATCGACGAGCGGGAGCTGGGGCGTGTCGGGGACGAGCTTTCGGGCGAGCTCAGTCGAATCGGCGCCCACCTGCCGCCGATATCTGGAGCCCGGTAGTGGAGCGACTGTCGGACTTCCTCCTCGAGTCGGCTGGTCGAACGCGACGACGCATCCAGTCCACGACGGTCGAGCTTCGCGACAGGAGGACTGGGCAAGCGCTGCGCGTCACGAACGACGGGGCGCTCGCGGGCTTCGATCTCGAGAAGGCCGAATGGGGTGAGGGCCAACCCCACACGGACGGGGTGCTGGTCGGTGACCTCGACGGCGAGGTCGTGGTGGTCTTCGTCGAGCTGACCGGCTCTCTCAGCGACACGCCCAAGGAGGCTGGCAAGGAGACGCCCGCCCAGCACAAGCTCCGGCAGCTCACCGGGGCCGTTCGCCACTTCCACCCCGGCCGGGACCAACGAGATGGTGACGCCCACCACGAGCGCTTCGCGAGCGGGGCAGATCCTGTGGAGCCGCGCCCGCTCGTAGCCCACCGGGTGCTCGCGATTGCGGTGGCAGGACGCCAGGGCTCTCGACTCCCGACGCCGCCGCTGGTCATCGGGAGCGCCACGGTCGTCCGGCAGTTCAGATCGGTGTCGCACCCTCCCCGGCAGGTGCCGACGATAAGCCTGGGCGATCTCGTGAACCCTTGAAGTAAGGCGAACAGTTCCCTGTCAAGCGGGACGGCTGGGAATTGCGCGACTCGCAGGGGGGACCGGGCGCTCGGGCGACCCGCGGGGGTTTCAAGACCAGCCGAACGGACCAAAGAGGAGCA
>JACRCT010000358.1 GCA_016218885.1 Deltaproteobacteria bacterium
GAACGGAGCGAGCGAGAAGGCCTCGCCGGGCCGCGGGTCGAAGTCCGGCCGCTCCAGCCATGAGCGAATCCTCGCGAGCTGGTCCTCGGTTCCCCGCCACACCAGCGAGGCGATCTGTGACCTCGGCTCGGGCGCGATCGAGAAGACCAGCGAGCGCGCACCTCGCTTGACCTGCAGCGCCACGGTGGGCTCGCTCGCGGTGGCCCAGGCGAGCGCCTTGGGCTTGAAGGGGAAGCCGTTCACCCGCTCCACGACGTCCAGCGGCGCTATCCCCGAGCGGCCGGCGGGGCTGTCGTCGGCGACGTTGGCGATCTGGGCGGGAGTCTTCTCCGAGAAGACCAGCCCCAGGCGCGGCACCGGCCTCTCCTCGACCTCGAACCCCAGCGCACGCAACGAGGCGATCACGCCCAGCTCGCCCGGGCGCTCGACCTCGCGCTCGAGGAGCTCACGCGCCTGCGGCAGGCGCTGGGCAAAGAAGGCCTTCGCCTCATCGTGGCGCAGCCCGTCTCCTCGACCGACGTGGGTCCGGTACAGCTCGGCGAGGGCGGCGTCGAGGCGGTCGGGCCGGCCCGACTGCGACCCCGCGGCGCGCAGCGCGACGTCGAGGTCGAAGGCCACCAGCATCCCCTTGTCGTAGTAGTCGATGGTCGCGTTGATGCTGCCCGGGTACTTGTTGTGGTTGAGGAAGGTGGCCCGCGAGGAGTCGAGGAGGCTCACCCGCCTGAAGGCAGGATGGGACTCGAGCTGGCGGTAGTAGTTGACGACGTTGGCGAAGAAGTCCTGCCCGGTGATCGCCCGGGCGCGCACCAGCAGCAGGAACTCGTAGTAGCGAGTGATGCCCTCGCTGACCCACAGCGCGTCCGGGAAGCTGCCACCCTCGAGGTCGGGCGCGCCCAGCGGCGCGGGCTTGAGGCGGCACACGTTCCAGGCGTGGAAGAGCTCGTGGGCACACACCCGCAGGCCCTGCGCCCAGGCGTCGTCGTCGATGAATAGCTCGTCGCTCAGGGCGATGGTGGTCGCGTTGGCGTGCTCCAGCCCCCAATGCGCCTGGGGGTCGAACGTGAACAGGAACGAGTAGTCCTCGAAGGGGAAGCCGCCGAAGAGGGCCCGGCAGCCCTCGGCGATCCGCTCCAGGGCGCCGATGAAGGCCTCCACCCGCGCCTTCATCCCCAGCGCCTCGTCAAGGAAGACGAAGTGGAACGGCGTTCCGGCGATGGTCCGCGTGCGGCGCTCGAACCGGCCGGCGACGATGGGGGTGTCGAGCAGCACCGCGAACGACGGGTACTCCCAGGTCCGCTCCCCCTGACGGCGTGCGCCCGAGGGGTGGTGCAGGTCCCACCCCTCGGGCAGCAGGTACTCGACCCGGCAGGGGCCGGAGTGCGCCGGCGCGAACAGGAAGTGGGTGGCCAGCAGCAGGGCCTGGTCGTGGCCGATGAGCCCCACCAGCTCGCCCCACGCTGGATCGAAGGCGTAGGCCTTGAAGCCGACCCGAAGCGCACCCGAGGCGCCCTCGACTCGGAAGCCCGACCAACCCTCCCGCACGAGGTGGAGCTCGCGTCCCGACGCGGGGTCGAAGGCCTTCACGTCGAACAAGTCGCGACCGTACTTCATGAAGCCATAGGCGCCCGGGACCCAGGTCGGGGTCCGCAGTCTTATTGGTCCAGCGGGCAGGCCGGTGAGGCTCAGCTCCACCTCGACCTCGTGGGCCTCCGGGAGGACCCGGACGCGATAGTCGGCGGACGTCATCGGCTCTTTCCTCGCTCGCGGACGGACTCGCCTCGACGCCCGGGCCGGGCTGCGCTCTGGCCGAGGGTGGGGTTCATCGCGCGGGCCGCAGCCTGCCGCAGGAGGAGGCGGCGGGGCAAGGGTGCCCGTGATTGCTCGCCTCCCGAAAGCGGGGGCGCCAAGGCCCGCGGCCGCAGGCGCGCGGGCCGGCGGCGTTGACGTTGCCACGCTCTTGACTTGCGGGTTTGGGACAGGGCAGAAGATAGGACCTGTTGGATCTCGGTCACGATCCTTGGCGATGAGCCGACGGGGAGGTCAGGGATGGAGCTGAAGCGCTTGTCCCAGGTCAAGACGGCGCTGGAGCAAGCGCTTCGCTCAGCAGAGCCGTGGAAGCTCTCGTTCCTCATCACCCGCGTCGCGCTGAGGACCGGTATCAACCTCTCCGAGATACGGGAAGAGCAAGAGCGCGATAGCGCTGCGGTCTCCAAGGTCCTGGAGACTCTCAAGTCGATGGGCTATCAGCTCGATCCCTGAACGCCCATGCCTCTTCAGGCTCAACGGGCCGCTCGCACGCTTCGGCAGTGCGGCTTCGCACGAGCGGTGGAGCTTCACGCCGTACCTTTTCATACCACCAGAGGAACCCTGCGATGAACTCGGCCATTTCAGCCCATTCGTTCAAGACCACCACGAGCGAAGCGGTGGCGGACCTCCTCGAGCAGCTGGGGCCGGGCAACCCAGTCGTCGTCGTGTTCTTCTGCCAGCCGGACCACGATGGTCAGGTCGTCGCCGCCGCGATCAAGGAGCGCTTCCCGAGCGCGCAGGTTCTGGGCTGCTCCACTGCTGGCGAGATCTCGAACCAGGGTTCGACCACGGGGACCCTCTGCGCAATCGCGCTACCGAAGTCGCTGATCCGCAGAGCCGGGTCCGCCTTCGCCGACTACCAGCAAGGCGGAGTACGGCAAGCGCTCGGCGGCGCCCTGCAGAGCCTCTCGCGAAGCCTCGAGATCGACCCTCGCACTGCCGATCCGCAACGATACGTCGGGCTCGTGCTCATCGATGGCTCTCATGGAACCGAGGAGGAGACGAACGCCCACCTTGGCGACATGGCGCCCTTCTTGTCGTTCGTGGGGGGCTCGGCAGGCGACAACCTGAAGTTCAAGCAGACCTATGTCTATGGCCCCGGCACGACGCTCAAGAAGGGTTGCGCCCTGTGTGTCCTGGACCTGGCCGTCCCGTTCCAGGTCCTGAAGACCTGCCACTTCCAAGCCACCCAGAAGCGCATGGTCGCCACCAAGGCCCAGGGACGGGTGGTCTACGAGTTCGATGGGGCTCCGGCCACCGAGGCCTATGCCGCGGCCCTCGGAGTACGCCCCGAGCAGCTCGATTTCGACCTGTTCTTCAAGAACCCTCTCGGCCTGATCATCGAGGGCAAGCCTTGGCTCCGGAGCCCGCAGCGGGCGGACCCCCAGGCCAGGTCGATGACCTTCGCCTGCGAGGTCTGGGAAGGGAGCGAGGTCTTCGTGATGACGCGGACCGGAGACCTCGTCGAGGACTCCCGCCAGGCCCTCGAGAGGGTTCGAGAGGAGCTGGGGACCCGAGTCGGCGCCGCGCTGCTCTTCAACTGTGTCCATCGCCGGGTCGAGCTGGATCGCTCCAAGGGCCATGAGGAGTTCGTGCGCCTGTTCGATTTTCCCATGGCGGGTTTCCACACCTACGGCGAGTGCTGGCTGGGGCACATCAATCAGACCCTTACGGCGTTGGTGCTCGGGCAGGCCCAGTAGCCCACCCGCGCACGGCTCGCCCAGAACGGCGAGCAGTCGGATGGATGCGCTTGAACCGGACAACCGCCTCGTGTGAGCCTCCGGCCCGCTGGTCATCGAAGAGGGAGGGCGCGATGTTGCGGTCCCTGTTCGGCGTGGCGGCGCGGCTGCTCCTCCTGTTGCCCGCGGCGGGCCTCGCCCAGAGCCAAGGAGATGCCGCAATGGCCATGACCCTGAACTCCCCTGCGTTCAAGCACGACGGCGACATGCCGACCTCCACGACCTGCGAGGGCAAGGACTCCTCCCCTGCTCTCTCGTGGTCCAACGTGCCCGCGGGCGCCAAGAGCCTGGTGCTGATCGTGGACGACCCCGACGCCCCCGACCCCAAGGCGCCGAAGATGACCTGGGTGCACTGGCTGCTCTACAACCTGCCGCCCACCACCCAGGGCCTACCGGAGGGCGTCAAGGCCGACCAGCTGCCGGCGGGCACGCTGGAGGGCATCACCGACTTCAAGCGCCCCGGCTACGGCGGCCCGTGCCCACCCATCGGCAAGCACCGCTACTTCTTCAAGCTGTACGCGCTCGATATCATGCTGCCCGACCTCCAGAGCCCCAGGAAGCCCGACCTCGAGAAGGCCATGCAGGGCCACATCCTCGAGAAGGCAGAGCTGAGGGGCCTCTACCAGAAGAAAGGCAAGTGATGCCCGGTGCCGCCGCCAAGACGCGTCTGGGAGAGATCCTCGCGGTGGTGGTCTTCTCCGACCGCCCGCGGCGGCTCGCCGACTGGGATCTGGGCGCCTTCGAGGCCAGGGAGATCGTCTCCGGCGACGGCGTCATCGGTCTCTC
>JACRCT010000366.1 GCA_016218885.1 Deltaproteobacteria bacterium
CGCAACGCGCGGCAGGCGTTCCTGGGCATCGCGCTCCCGCGCGAGAGCGGGCTCGAGTCCGAGCTGCAGAGCGTGCTCATCGGCGGCGAGCCCGCCAAGCCGGTCCGCGACGCGACCGGAAAGCTGCTGCTCCCGCTGATGCGCTCTCCGTCGAGCGAGCGCGAAATGCGCCAGTTCGAGGTGGAGGTGGTCTACCTCACCAAGATCGCGGGGATGGAGCGCGCCGGGGCCGTCCCCGCGCTGCTGCCGTCGCTCGATCTCCAGGTCAGCGAAGTCAACTGGTCGCTCTATCTGCCCCCGGGTTTCCGGGCGAGCTCAGGGCAGGCGACGGAGCCGCCTCGCGACTACATGCAGTGGGCCACCGCCCCCCGCGCGCTCTGGGCCCGGGCGCTGGCGCCGCGCAGCGAGGGCGACTCGGTCGCCTCCGGCGGAATCCTGCCGGTGCGCTTCAACCTCCCCGAGCACGGCACCCCCGAGAGGTTCTGGCGACACTATCTGCCCGCCGGCCAGCAGCCGGTGTTCGGGGTGAGCTACGCACCGCGATCCACGCACCCGGCGATGCAGGTGGCGCTGGTGCTCGGGTTGCTGGGCTTGGCCGCCGCGGCGGTCTGGCTCGGACGCAGGGCGGCGGGGCTGGCCCGACGGTGAGGGCCGAGCAAGAGCACTGCGCCTTCCCAGCCTTCGTGTCACCTCACCTGGGCAACGTTGCCCAGGTGAGCCCCTCCCCTGGTCGCAGCGAGTTTGACATGCCGCTCTGTCGAGGCCCTGCAGGCGCTCCCATCACCGTGCGCGCGCTGCTCGCTCGATCAGCTTCCATGCTCTGTCGGTAATGACCGCAGAATGGCGGCCTACACCGAGCGGAAGCAGGCCAAGCTCGCCTCGAGCACGAGGGCTACACCCCCACACTCCACCGGCGCAAGGTGGGGGCTGGCAACTTCGACCTCGCGACCGGAGACGGTTTGGCCGGCCGGTAGCGGCGCACGAAGGCTTCGAGCAGGAGCACGCCCTGCAGGCCAGACGGCTGGGCCTGCGCGATGCGAAGACGGCCGCGGTCTGCGTGACCCAACGCTTTGGAACCCGGCTCGACTGTCATCCCCACTTCCACAGCCTCGTGCCGGACGGGGTCTTCGTGGAGGGCGAGGACGGAAAGCTCACGCTCAGGCGCCTGCCCAAGCCGACCGTGGAGGACCTCGAGCGCATCGTGGAGCGCATCGCGCGGCGGACGAAGGCTCTCCTCGACCGCGAGCTCGGCGAGGACCTTCGACCTGACGCCCTGGACGGCTTGCGCGCCGGGAGCCAGCACTCGCTCCCGCTCTCAGCCGAGCCGTCCGAGGACCGGCCGGTCAAGCTCGAGGCCCGGTGCGCCAGCTTCTCGCTCCAGGCTTCGGCGGCACCTGCACGAGAACGATCGCCATGGCCTCGAGGCTCTCTGCCGGTACTTCCTGCGCCCACCGTTGGCGCAAGACCGGTTGAGGTTGGCGCCGGACGGGAGCGGCGACGTGGTGCTCCGGCTCAAGCGGCCGATGGCCGACGGCAAGACCACGCTGCGGATGTCGCCGATGGTCCTCCTCCGGCGTCTGGCGGGATTGGTGCCTCCGCCAAGGACCCTCCAGATCAGCTACTACGGTGGCTTTGCCAGCCACGCGAACCTCAGAGACCGTTTTCTCTACTCTATGCAGAGGAAGTACGAGAAAGGACCTTCTCACCAGCGAGCAGTTCCGAAAATTCTCTTCGATGGGGGAAACTCAGCCAGAGCGCGTTCTTGCTTCAAGGATACTATCCGCCTGGGTTAAGCGAGGCTGGCTCATGCGCACGGGCAAGAAGGGCACTTTTCAATTCGCAGAGAATCCCGAAATCGATGCAGAGGAGGCGGCACGAGCGCAGAAGGAGATGATCACGCAGCTTTTCGGCTCTCTTGCCGGGACGCTTGCGGCGATTCCCCAGATCAAGGAGCGGCAGCTAGCGAGGTAGCATCTCCTTCGTTCCTCTGCCGTTTGGCCTCCGCTCCCGAGCAAGTGGTCGGAACAACTCCGCTACCGGGACGTTGAACGCTCCGGCGATCCTGACCAGGGTCACGAGGGTCACGTTCAAGGGTGGCGACGACGGTGAGCCACCGGCCTCGATCTTCTGCCAGTGCTCCAGGTCCAGGTCTGCCTTCTCGGACGCATTCTCCAGCGTCCACTCCCGAGAGAGACGCTGAGCGTCGCGCTGTCGTGCGGCCAGCCCGCGCTCGATACCGCGGCCTGAGGCGGCGGGCGCTCCGTCTCCCTCGACGCACGCTTGCCGGAAGCACACGCCCTCTCTTCGACCGCCTGAGGTTCCGCGCTAGGCGCGTCGCAGGGGCACGACGACGGTCGCTCCCTCGATGCTGGGACGTCCGCTCACTGTGGCGAGAACGCGCTTGCCCGCCGCGGCGAGCTCGCGGGCCAGGGCGAGCCTCGCCGGGCTGTCCACGTGGTCCAGGACGACCACGTCCGCCCCGCTGCCGCGGGCGAAGGTGGCTGCGTGGTCGAAGTCGGGCGTGTCCGCTCCGATCTCGATCTGGGCGGTGGCGCTCCTTCCCCGCGGGTGGACGAACTCGATGGGCTCCTCGATGGTGAGGACGAAGACCTGGTGCTTGGCGAGGAGCGCCCGGACGATCGAGGCCACGGCGGTGGTCCGGCCCGAGCCTGCCGCACCGCCGACGAGGATCAGTCCCGGCTCGATCTCCGCCAGGGAGTCGGGCAGCCCCAGCGCCTCGAGTGCTGGCGGGTCGAAGGGGAGGATTCGGAGGCAGGCCACGGGGCAGGTGCGCTGCCGAGCCATCGACACCCGGAAGCGGGCCAGACCCTTGACCCCGAATGAGAAGACCAGCCCGCCCTCCTCGAGGGAAGCAGCCTGGGCATTGGTCAACACCGGCCGGATGAAGCCCATGACTTGGGCTTGCCCCCAAGGTGAGCCCTCGAGCGGCTCGAGCTTGCCGGCGATGCGAAGCAGGAGCGGGGATCCAACGCTGGCCAGGACATCGGTGGCGCCGCGAGAGACCGCCGTCCTGAGTACATCCAGGATTCCGGGCTCCCTCTCCTCCGGCCGTAGCTCTGGCGGCCGGGTGGTACCCTCGTGCGTGCCCTCGTCGTGCAGCAGTTCGACGTAGTGGGGCACCAGCAGCAGGGCACGTAGGTCGCTTCCCGCCTTGAGGATGCTCAGCAGGTCGTCGGTCCAGGTCGAGAACCAGGTCCCGCCCTGGTCGAGCTCCTCCCGCTCCTCCTGCGCGAGCGGCCGGAGGCTCTCGGCGGCGGCGCGCCACTCCTCGGCGCTGAGGCTGCCGAGGGTGAACCGGCCCGACCCGCGCACCCCCAGCGCCCCGGCGCAGAGCGCGCGCTCCGCCAGCGCCTCGTCGCCCAGGATTCGCGGGAACCAGCGCCGGGCGAACCCTGGGTACTCGGCGCTGACCTCGATGGGCGCCTCGATGAACCCCACCTCGTCACCGGTGCTCTTGACGGCGTCGACGAGAACGCAACCTCCGATCTCGCTCACCACGCCGCCGCTCTCCAGCGCCTCCCGGACTTCGGCCATGGCCTGCGGCCAGAGCGCCTCCGGGTAGAAGCGGGTGAAGTAGCCACCCTCTGGACCCTTCGACCTCAGGAGGGACTCGCGCAGCAGATCCAGCTCCACGGCGTAGGCGGTGATGCCTGCGAACTCGATACTCATGGAAGCGATTCCTCTAGGGGCAGGTGTGGGATGCGTATCGCGGAGGGGATTGGATCTGCACAACCGAGTCAAGGGCGGAGTAGTGGCGGGCGATGGGGACGAGACTTCGAGGAGTGGAAGCTCCACGCGGCGCGTCGAAGGCGGCCCCGCCCAGCGCCAACTCCGTGGCCGCCGGCCAACCCCCTCGGCCTGGGCCGGTGTCATCGCTCGCCCGCGAGCCCGGTCAGCGCCAGGACCGTGCGCCAGTTGCGCGTCGTGGCGCGCACCTGGAGCGCCTTCTCGAAGTAGGCGTTGGTCAGCTTGGTGCGGCCGTATCCGCGGGGGCGGTGCAGGAAGACCACCTGGTCCGAGAGGACCGCCGCTTCGCCGGGGCCCGCCGGCAACGCCAGGGCCGCGAAGGCCGACTTGGGTACCGGCTCCATCAGGAAGGTGGCGTGGAAGAGTTGCACGTCAGCTCCCGGTCCCGGCCAGAGCGGGTTGGCGCTGGCGACGCGCTTTAGCGCCGGGGCCGGCAGGACCAAGACCGCCACCTCGTGCTGGAGGTCGGCGGCGATGCGGGCAGTGAGAGCGTGGGCATGCCGGAGCGGGTCGGCGCCGCGCGCTGAGAACACCAGGTTTCCGCTCTGCAGGTAGCTGACCACCTCGCCCCAGCCCAGAGCCTCGGCGCTTTGCTTGAGCGCGGCCATGGGGATCGGCTTGTGGCCGGAGACGTTGATCCCGCGCAGGAGGGCGATGAAGGTGGGCATGGAAGATCGGCTCCTCGATGAAAGCGATGAAGGTGAGAGCAGCGCCGCACCTCGGGCAGTTGAGGATTTCTGGGCCGTAGACACGGCGCAGAAGAGGGGCCCACTCCAGGTCGCGATGGCGAGGGTTGGTTCGGGGAAGAAGGATACCGGATGGAGGGCATCGGGCACGTTCGCTTTGATGGCGCTCCGGCGTTTGGCCTGTGTGAATTCGGCTTCAACTAGGCCAAGTACGAACGCCTCTTGGGCTGAGCTGGCCAGGAGAGCGCAGCGGCGCCCGGGGCAGAAGGCCAGCGCTCCCAAGCCCCGGCGCAGCGCCGACGGCTTCGAGGGCTGGTGTGGATTCCCGGCTTTCCTAGCGTCCAGCCACCATGATGCCCAGGCGCGGCGGTTCGCCAGAGGGAGCCGCCGCGCTTTTCGCTGGTGGGTTCTCGGCGCGCTCGGTAGCCGCAGCAGCGAAGGGATGAGCAGGAAGGGCCTGGCCCGAGCCTTCCGACGCGGGAGGTCCTCGCAGGACTCGTTGCGACGACGCCGGGGCGCGACACCAGCCGGCGCCTGGTGCCCCCCGCCCCGATCCGCAAGCCGCCAGGCCTCCCTCGCCCTCTACACCAGCTCCTCCTCGATGAGGCGTCCGCGCCGCGACGCCGTGCCCCCCAGCCGCTCGTCCCCGTCGGCGACCAGCCAGAGCAGGCGCCGGAAGACCTCCTTGAGCGAGGCGCAGTGCGGCGAGGGGGCGAAGGGATCGCCGGTGACGGCGAGGGCCTCGCCGCGGCACTCGCCGGCACACCAGTGGCGGAAGGCGCAGCCGCGGCAGGCAGGGTAGCGCTCCACTCGGCAGTCCTCGCGCAGCCGCTGCATCGTCGGCGAGCGCCGCAGGATCTCCTCCAGCGAAGAGCGCTCCAGGCTGCCGCAGGCCAGTGCTGGGGCGCAGTGGTTCGGGCAGGGGTAGACCGTGCCGTCGGCGTCCACGAAGGCGACCTTGCTCGCCACCCCGCAACCCGAGCGGGCCCCCGAGAAGCGGCAGATGGCCGCCTGGATGGAGAACCAGTCGCGCCCCAGCAGCGGCCGCAGCTCCGGCCGGCGGGCGAGCACCTCGAGCAGCCCCTCGAGCGCGGCGACCTGGTCGGGGGCGTCCTCGGCGCAGGCGAGCCCGGCGCCGATGCGGCGCAGGGGGATGAAGCGCGCCTCGTGCGCCCCCAGGGAGCGCGCCAGGTCCAACAGGGGCTCGAAGCGGACCGCGCTCCGGCGGGTGTAGACCATGCTCACGATGGTGCGCACCCCGGCCGCGGCCAGGCGGCGCACCGCGCTGGTGGCCTGGGCGAACACCCCCGCCCCGCGGACCGCGTCGTGCTCCTCGGCCGTGGGCCCGTCGATGGACACCTGGACCTCGACCCGGTGGCCCGCCAGCGTGGCGAGGACGGCGTCGTCCTCGAGGAGCGTGCCGTTGGTCGAGAGCAGCGTCGCCGGCCGGAAGATGCGCTCGGCGCGCTCCAGCGCGGCGAAGAGCCGGCCCACGCGCAGGAAGGGCTCGCCGCCCAGGACGATGAAGGACGCCTCCGGTGACAGCAGACCCCTGGCCTCCTCGACGCGATCCATCAGCCGGTCGACCGGCATCTCCGGAGATCGGTGATGGCGCGTGTAGCAGAAGCGACACCGGAGGTTGCAGGCATTGGTCAGGTTGCAGGTCAGGTTGGCGATGCGCAGCTGCTCCACCGGCGGGGCGGGTTCGGGCGCGCCCGCGGGGGCCACGATCCCGCGCTTGATCAAGTCGGCCACCAAGGGCTCGACCTCGGCCCGCACCTCGGCCTCGGGACGCTTCCAGCGGCGGGCGTGCTCGCCCGCGGCGGCGGAGAGGTCGCGGGTGCCGTCGAGCAGGTCGAGGAAGCCGGAGAGCTCCGCGTCCACCACCAGCCACTGGGCCGGCCCGCCCCAGACCAGCAGGCGACGCTCGCCCCGGCGATCGGCGAGGTCGGCCGGCAGCGCCCGAAGCAGAGGCAGGGCGACCTCAGGCATGGGGAGTCCTCTTCGCAGCGAGCAGGGCGAAGGCGAGGCAGCCCGCGGCGGCGGCCGCGGCCAGGGTCAGGACCGGCCAGCGGTCGGGGCCCGGCTGGGTCTCGCGCAGGACGGCGAGGGCGTTCCACAGCGAATGCAGGCCGACGGGCCAGAGCACGCTCCGGGTGGCGAGCGCGACCAGGCCCAAGAGGAGCGCGAGGCCCGCGGCGTGCCAGTGCCGGCCGAGGGGGAGGTGTACGAGCGCGAAGAGGGCGCTGGAGAGCAGCATCGCCGCGGCCGGGGAGAGCGCCCGGGCCAGGAAATCGAGCCAGGCGCCGCGGAAGTAGAGCTCCTCCGCCAGCGGGCCGGCGAGCGCCACCGCGGCCAGCGAGGACCAGTGGGGCGTGGTCTGCGAACCGCCGGGCCAGGTGAGCGCGAAGGCGGCGATGAGCGCGAGCATCAACCCGAGCGCCGCCGCGGCCCACCGCGGCCTGCGGCCGGCCCCCAGTCCGACCACGCGCGAGCGCCGCCGCAACCAGGGGACGGCGGCGCCGGCGAGCAGCAGGTTGGGCAGGACGGCGCGCCAGGGTTCGCCGGCGCTCCAGCGCCACAGGGCCGCGTGGAGCCCGACGAACGCGACCAGCGACGCGCCGAGCAGGGCCGCCTGGCGCGCCGGGCGGAGCGGCGCCGTGAGCAGAGCGGCCGGAGGGTCGTGAGCCATGAGTGAGTGATTCAAGCCGCGGCGCAAAGAAGGCGCGAGGCAGGCCCTGCGCGGGAGGCCAGTGGGCGCGGCGGGCACCGACGGCCGGTCAGAATACCACCCTCAGCACCGGCTCGTACCCCACCGCGGCGGCGGCGGTCTCGTACCTCGCCTTCAGCGCGTCGCGCTGCTCCGAGGACCATTCGTCGCGCAGCGCGTCGAAGAGCGACGAGCCGGTGAGGGCCTCCGCGCGGGCCCGATTCGAGTAGCGGAAGAGCTCGCCGCCCCAGCGGTGGAAGAGGATCGTGGGGGTCTGCTGCTCGCCCTTGCGCAGGAAGAAGGCCCAGCGCCGGCTGTCCCAGCTCTCCTCGTCGGCTTGCTGGACGGTGATCGCCAGGTCGTCGGCGCTGTCGAAGATGCCGTCCGCGCCGGCGCTCTTCACGGTGTAGGCGACCTCCTCGCCCTCGACGATGACGAGCTTCATCTCCCGCCCCCAGCCGTCCAGACCGTAGGTCTGGAGCGCGTAGGCCTCGCCCTCAGTGAGAGCCTTCTTCGGCAGACCCACCTCGCCCTGGATGTTGGCGAGGCTGTCGATCGGCTGGCGAACGTTGATGATCCCGTCGGCCACCAGCCCGTTGAGCAGCATCACCGTCGCCTGCTGCGGATCGGCGTACTCGCGCACCGCGACGCCTTGCCAGGGCGGGACCGTGGGCAGTCCCGGGCCACAGGCGAGGCCTGCCACCAGCGAGCCCGCCCCGGCGATCGCCGCGGCCCAGCGGCGTCCGGAGGCGCTCACCCTGTCGCGCAACAGCAGCCAGACCACCAGCCCGGAGACGAGCGCCGCCGCGGCCAGCAGCACCGGCATCCACGGCCCGCCACCACCGAGCGAGGCCGCCCCGCCTGCGCCGTCTCCCGCGGTCCAAGAGCTCGCCAAGGTCTCCCCCTTGAGCCGCAGGGCCTCGGTCAATTCGAGCGCGAGCTTGGGCTCTCCGCTCGGGTGCAGGTACATCTCCCGCGGGTAGGCCGAAACGTAGCCGGCATGGAGGAACGTCTCGGCGGCTCTGGCGGCGCTGGCGGCGAAGATCTGCATGGCTTCCTCCCTCGGGGTCGGCCGGCCCCGCGGCAACGAGCGTGCCGCGACGGACACCCTTGAATCCTATGCCGTTTGTCTTCCGCTCGCCCCCTCATACTGATCAGGGCCGGGCCTCGGAACGCAGCCGCTCCTGGATCCGCGCTCCCCGCTCCTCTCCGATGGCTTCGGTTCTGCATTGGCTGCTCGGCACCGAGCGCGGCCCTCGCTCGTCGGGGGCGGCGGGTCCTGATGCGGCGGGTCTCGCGCTCCGCCCGGGCGCACGAGACCGACCCTGCGGATGGCCGCGCGACCATCGACGAGCTCGTGACCCGCTTCGAACGCGCGGGGCTGCTCGACGATCGCCGCTTCGCCAGAACTAAGGCGGAGTCGCTCTCAGCAGCGCGGAACCTCGATGCGCGGGACCTCGGCGCGGCTGAAGGCGCGGGGGGTCCTCCGGCACCGCGCTGCCCGGTCAGGGCCAGGACCTGGCACTTCGAACTTCCTTTGATCGGCGATGCTCTCGCTGGCGATGGTGGAGGCGCCCAAGAAGGTGCTCGTCGTCGGGCTGGGCGGCGGGGCGATGCCGATGTTCCTGCGCAAGCTGCACCCCGAGGCGCAAATCGAGGTCTTCGAGCTCGACCCCGACGTGGTCAAGGTGGCCAGGAAGTACTTCGGCTTTGCCGAAGACAAGAAGCTCAAGGCCTCGGTGGGCGACGGCCGGGCGCTGATCGAGGCGGCCCCGGGCGGCTGGGACCTGCCCACGGTGGAGTTCCTCAAGATGCTCAGGGGCAAGCTAACGCCGGGCGCGCTGGTGGTGGGCAACGTCTGGGAGCCAGCCTCCTGGCGCAACAGGCCGACCCGGCCAGGCCTGGGGTCCAGAGCCCCATGGGGCGGAAGAACCCAGGCCAGAGCCCGTACTGGAGCGTCCACAGGCCTTGTACCCAACGATTGCATGGTCTCGGTCATCCGGCGGGCATCCCTTGTCTCGGCAGCGTGGGCAAAGCAGCGCGAGCCGAGAAGCGCCCGCGATGTCGCCGGGTTGGCTGTCGGTTTCGCCGCTGTACGTGGCGCCCTCTGCAGAGGGGCACCAGGCGGCCTTCTCGTCGATCTCCCCGGCACGTCGGCGGAGCGAGCAATCTGGCGCGACGGTTGCTTTGGCTTTCGTACATGTAAGGAGGCAAGGCCATGAGAACCTGTCTGCTTGCTGCAGCTCTTCTTTCAGCGTCGGCCGGCTATGCGGCGACTCCCACCATCGACAGCGTCACTGGGACGGTCGCCTCTGGACAGACCCTGGCCATCACCGGCACGAATCTGGTGCAAGAGGACAAGACTAATTGGCAAGCGGGATTCAAGACCGCCTACGGTTTCGAGGGGAGCAGCTACACCGAGGACGGTTGGGCATTGCCGGGGGACATCAACTCTCACGCTCCGGTCTACGACAGAACCGTCAGGCTGTCGGGAAGCCAGTCCGTGAAGTTCAGGACCTCGGGGCCGAGGGAGGCGGGGCCGGGCGGGCTGACGTCCTACCTCTACCGCGATAGTCCGTCGCAAGACATCTGGCTCCGAGGGTACGTCAAGCTCTACTCGGCCAACGACCAATGGGCAATCGGCCACTCGAAAATGATCGATTGGCAAGGAACCGGAGGAGCGGGAAGCGGGCAGTTCTATTTCCAACCCAGCGCAGGCGACAACTTGCCCGTGCCGATGCTCATGGCTTATGACGGAACCGGCCATGCCGGAGCAGCCAGAATCGACAGCGACGACACCTGGCATCTCTTTGAGCTTCACTGGAAATGCAGCACCCCGCACGCCTTCTCCGCATACTGGCTCCTGATGGATCATGCGACTCCTACGACCATCGGGTCGAACATGACCTTTGTCCTTCTCGGCTTCATCAATATTGCCGGGACCAGCGATGGGTTCGACGCCTCCTATTGGTTCGACAATTTCGCGATCTCGTCGTCCCGCATCTATCCGTCGTCGACCATCGAGATCAGCGGCGACGGCACGATCTGGAAGTACCAGTATCCCGTCTTTCTCAGCGATACGTCCTCGCAGGTCAAGATCGATCTCAGCGGGCTCTCCGGGACGAACTATCGATTGAGGGTCACGAACAATCAGCAACAAACCAGCGAGGTCTACACGCTTGGTTCGGTGGCTGCCCCCGACGCAGGGATGCCCGCCGACGCGGGCTCGCCCCCGGGGCAAGACGCCTCGACCGCGGGTGTGGACGCCGCAGGAATGCCCGCGGCGGTGACGAATCTGGCGGTGGTCGCCACCACGAGCAACTCGGCGACGCTGTCTTTTGACGAGGTCGGGGACGGGCTCGGTCATCCAGCGTCGTATTACGTACGGTTTTCCAGGCCGCCGATGGAATGGGGAGCGGCGACGACCGTGAGCCAGGGCACCTGCTCGACTCCTATGGCCGGACAGTCGATAGGGGCGAGCCGGAACTGCACGGTCGAGGGGCTCTCTCCGGCAGCGACGTACGAGTTCCAGCTCGTGGCTTTCCGGGGCACGCTCAACCTCGACGCGGCCTTTGGCCCGCTCTCGAACTTGGCGCGAGGGGCCACGGCACCCGGAGGCGGCGTGGACGCCGGGCACGCGGACGCGGGACAGGCGGGCCTAGACGCGAGCAACTGCGTCGCGGGGGCGCCCTGCAGCTCGGCCGACGGCTGCCGGGCCGGTACGATCGACTGTGTCTCGGAGCAGCCGCAATGCGGCCATTGGGCCGACGTCGTCGACGGAACGGCGTGCCAGGGCTCGAACATCTGCTCTTCGGGGGTGTGCCGCGCCTGCGCAGCAGAGGCCTCGTGCACGACGGCGGACGGGTGCCGTGTCGGCAAGACGAGCTGCACGACCGGCGAGGCGGTCTGCCAGGATCTGGAGAACGCGCCCAACGGCACTGCCTGTGGTACCCAGGGGACCTGCCAGCAGGGGGTCTGCAGCGTCTGCCCCGCGGGCGAGGTCTGTGGTTCGTTCGACGGCTGCCAGGTGGGCACCGTCGATTGCTCCCGGACGCCGGCGGTCTGCGGAGCCTTCACGAATCGCCCCGATGGCGTGGCTTGCAGTGGGGGGGGTGTGCGAAGACGGGATCTGCCGGCCGTGCACGCCGGGGGCCGCCTGCAACCTTGCGGAGCCGTGCAAGATCGGCGGCATCGCCTGCTCCACCGGCGCGCCGGTGTGCGAGGAGCAAGGCAATCTCGCTGACGGCACGCTCTGCGCCGGCGGCGTGTGCCACGCCGGCCGATGCGAGGCGGTCGCCGACGCAGGCGCCAGGTGCGGCGCAGGGATGCACCTGGACGACGCCCGCGGCAGCTGCGTCGTCGATGCGGCGGCCGACGCCGGGCAGCCGACCCCCGGCGAGGTCGGCTGCGCTAGCGCTGCAGGCTCCAGCGGGCCACCGGCGTTGATGCTGCTGGCGGGAGCGCTCGCGATAGGTCTGCTCCGGCGGTCGCGCAGACCGACCGCTTGATCAAGACGACCACGAGGGGCCCAGCACCTTTCGATGCCGCGCTTGGACGAGCATGTGAACGAGGACTGGAGGAACAATGCAAGGCGCCAGGTCGGAATGGATGGTGAAGCAGCTCATCGTGTTGCTGGCCGTGACGTCGTCCGCCCTGCCGCCAGGCAGTTCTTCAGCAGCTACGCCAACCATAACCAACGTGACCGGCGCGGTAGGCACGGGGCAAGCGCTCACCGTCTCGGGAGCCAACATGGTGAACGAGAATGCCACAAGCTGGATCAGAAACATGGGGAATAGCGGTTCGGTCTTGGATGAAGCCTACTTTCGTGGTTGCAGCGGAAGCTTGGCGAACGGAGGAGCTCCGAACTGCTTTGGCTGGAGGTACGGTGGACTCCCGCCGAACACGGGAACCTTTGACACTTCGACCTACATTCTCGGCGACAGGTCTGTCAGGCTGAACGAGAACATCTCGTGTGGGGACGGGGCCACCTCCTGCGGCCCGACGGCCCTTCAGCACTGGGAAGCGATGCCGAATAATTTCTATGTCTCGGCCTACGTCAAGTTCAATGGTAACTTCGCGAGTCATTACCAAAAGTTCTTCCTGACCTGTTGCGATACCGCTCAATTCTATGTGAACGCGGGCTTGAATGGTGATGGGACTGCGAGCGGCTTCGCGCTTAAGGATGGCGCGTGGGGTGACTCGACCAAATATGGCAACGTTTCCTGGAGCAAAGACCAGTGGCACTATTGGGAGCTGTTCGTGGACACCACCTCCAGCTCGGGGGACAGATACACGATCTGGTGGGATGGCGAGATGGTGGAGCATGCCTTCCCGGGGCACTCCGGGGCGAAAGCGATCTATAACGAACTCGGTGTGCCAAATTGGTCCGGCGGAAGCGCCCCCTTCACCATGTGGGTCAATCGCTACGTCTTCTCAAGCGCGAGGATCTATCCCGCGTCCGTGTTCGAGATCAGCGGCGACGGTGGAACATGGAAACATATGGAACCCGTGAGGCTGGATGATGCGTCGGCGCAAATTAAGGTCGATCTCAACGGGCTCTCCGGCACGAGCTATCGATTGAGGGTCAAGAACAACCAGCAGCAGACCAGCGCTGTCTACATGCTTGGCTCGGTGGTTGCCGCCGACGCAGGGATGCCCGCCGACGCGAGCTCGCCCCCGGGGCAAGACGCCTCGACCCCGGGCCGAGATGCCTCGACTCAGGGTGTGGATGCCGCAGGCGTGCCTGCGATGACGACCGACCTGGCGGTCGTCGCCAGCACGAGCAGCTCGGCCACGCTGTCCTTCACCGAGGTCGAGGACGGGCTCGGCCATCCAGCGGCCTATTTCGTACGGTTCTCCAGTCCACCGATGGATTGGGGAGCAGCGACCACCGTGAGCCAGGGAACCTGCTCGACGCCGATGGCGGGACAATCGATTGGGGCGAGCCGGAGCTGCACGGTCGAGGGGCTCTCTCCGGCCACGACGTACGAGTTCCAGCTCGTGGCTTTCCGGGGCACGCTCGGCGTCAACGCGGTCTTTGGCCCGCTCTCGAACGTGGCGCAAGGGGCCACGGCACCCGGAGGCGGCGCGGACGCGGGGCAGGCGGGCCTAGACGCGAGCAACTGTGTCGCGGGGGCGCCCTGCAGCTCGGCCGACAGCTGCCGGACCGGAACGATCGACTGTGTCTTGGGGCAGCCGCACTGCGGTCATTGGGCCGACGTCGCCGACGGGACGGCGTGCCAAGGCTCGAACGTCTGCTCTTCGGGGGTGTGCCGCGCCTGTCCAGCAGAGGCCCCGTGCACCACGGCGGATGGGTGCCGTTTCGGCAAGACGAGCTGCACGACGGGCGAGGCGGTCTGCGAGGTTCTGGAGAACGCGCCCAATGGCACTGCCTGTGGCGCCCAGGGGGCCTGTCAGCAAGGGGTCTGCAGCGTCTGCCCCGCGGGCGAGGCTTGTGGTTCGTTCGATGGCTGCCAAGTGGGCAGCATCGACTGCTCCCGGACGCCGGCGACCTGCGGCGCGTTCACGAATCGTCCTGATGGCGTCGCCTGCAGTGGGGGGGTATGCGAAGACGGGATCTGCCGGTCGTGTACGCCAGGCGCCGCGTGCAACCTTCCCGAGCCGTGCAAGGTCGGAGGCATCGTCTGCACCACCGGTGCACCGATGTGCGAGGAGCAGGGCAATCTCGCCGACGGCACGCTCTGCGCCGGCGGCGTGTGCCACGCCGGCCGGTGCGAGCCGGTGGCCGGCACCGATGCAGGCCCCACGTGCGGTGCGGGGACGCACCTCGACCCCGTGAGCGGCAGATGCGTCGTCGAGGCGGCGGTTGATGCCGGGCAGCCGAGCACCGTCGAGGCCGGCTGCTCGAGTGCGGCGGGCGCCAGCGGGCCAGCGGCGTTGATGGCGCTGGCGGGATTGCTTGCGATAGGTTTGCGCCGGCGGTCGCGCAAGCTGGCCACTTGACCAAGAGGACCACGAGGGGTCCAGCACCCTCGGAACGGCATCGATTCCGATCGGAAGCTGCACCCCTCCAGCGGCGGCGTTCGACTCGAGGACCTCTTGTGGCAGTCTGTCCGAAGGCGCTTTCGCCTCGGGGAGAGGGTTTCAACTCCCCTCGCAGTCAAAGGATCGAGTCGGCGGGCAGCCTGGAGCTCAAGATCGCCGGCGTGGACGGCGCCGCGGCCATCGGCGTGCGCAGCGCGCCCGAGCTGCTCGGCCATACCGACAAGCCCATCCTCCACGCCATCCGCTACCTGCAGCACCCCTGCAGCGTGCAGGTGGCCTTCGAGCGACACCCGGAGAAGGAGCTCGACACCGCCGGCGGGGCTGGCCCGACGCTGAAGGCCGAGCAACCCGGGCCCTTTGCCTCCCAGAGAGAACTCACCCGGGCAGCGTTGCCCAGGTGAGCTTCTCCCCTGGTCGCAGCGAGTTCGACATGCCGCTCTATCGAGGCCCTGCAGGCGCTCCCATCACCATGCGCGCGCTGCTTGCTCGAGCAGCTGCCGTGCTCTGCCTGCGGCGCGCCCGGCGGCCTGGGGGGCTACTCCGTCAGCTCGCGGCTGCGCACGGCAGCCGCGAGCGCCAACGAGCCGCTACTTCAAGCTCGACGCGTCGAACTGGTACCAGCGCGTGGACTTGGTGGAGATCCCCTCCCACGGAAGGTTCTTCTCGAGGTTGAGCTTCACGTAGACCGCGCTCTTGGCCTTGTCGAGGTAGACGATGCCATTGGCATTGTCCCCACTCAGCGCCTTCATCGGCCAGCAGTCGACTTCGAAATTGGGCAGCTTGCTTGCGCCGGGTACGCTGCTGCGGGCGGCGGGGAACTTGCCCTTCTCCCAGGCCTTGGTCAGCGCCGACTCGATCTTCGCCTTGTTGGAAAGCGACAGGTCGATCCCCGAAGGAGACGCGCTCAGCAGCGCATCGAGGCTCTTCTTGGCGCCCGCGTCGAAGCAGTCGGCGTGGGTGTCGATGAGCTTCTGAAGCTCCTTCTTCTCGCTGGGGCTCACCGTGCCGTTGGCCTTCGCCTGCTGGATCAGGCCCTTGACTTCTTTCTGGGTGATCCGGTCGTTCGACATCGCGTTCTGGATCAGCTTGCCGATCCTGGTCGCCATGAGTTCCTCCTCCGCGCGATTCAAATGAGGCCGGAATTCTGCTTCAAATGAACCCTGGCTGCAAAGCCGATCGGCCGGCAAGCGCCCTCGGTGCATGTAGCACCCGCCTCGAGGGCGTCGGCGCGACGATCCTCCCTTGGGCCCAGGGCTGCTCCCGGCACGCTGATCGACCCGAGCCGGGTCCAGCGCCGCGCACTGCGTGAGGGAGGCGCTCAACGCCGGGTGGGGGCCGAGCCACTCGCAGCTCTACTTCGGCAATGACGCGTCGGAGCTCGCCGGGACGCTCTACGCCATCGATGCCTTCCACGCCTACCCCGAGACCTTGGAGGCCGAGTGGGACGGCTATGCGATTGGCGACGTGGCGCTCTTCCACTTGGCAGAGCATGCGGTGAGGATCCCCATCTATCCGCTGCGCACCAGGCCGCTCTCCGAAAGCCAAGTGGGCGCTGCGATCCAGGTCATCGGCACTCGGTGCGACCAGTGGCCGCCCGGTCAATGGGGCTGGGCCAAGGCAATTGCCAGACCAGCAGCCCTCACCGCCTCCCTCGATTCCAACGGCTGGATGCCTGTGCGGACCTCGGCCCCCCGCTCCCGCGCCAACCTTCCAGCCCCGAGCGGCCTTCCGGTTGGCTAGGCGTCTAGGGGCCCGCTGCTGGGGTGCGCGGGTTCGCCCTTCGACGCAGGCAGGCTCCACCAAGGATGGCCGCCATGCTCAAGCCCAAGGTGCTCCTGCTCGAGAACGTCCAACGCTTCGGAACCCGGCTCGACTGTCACCCGCACTTCAACAGCCTCGTGCCAGACGGGGTCTTCGTGGAGAGCGAGGATGAAAAGCTCACGCTCAGGCGCCTGTCCAGGCCGACCGTGGAGGACCTCGAGCGCATCGTGGAGCGCCTCGCGCGGCCGACGAAGGCATTCCTCGACCGCGAGCTCGGCGAGGACCTTCGACCTGACGCCCTGGACGGCTTGCGCGCCGGGAGCCAGCACTCGCTCCCGCTCTCCGCCGAGCGGTCCGAGGACCGGTCGGTCAAGCTCGAGGCCCGGCGCGCCGGCTTCTCGCCCCAGGCTTCGGCGGCACCTGCGCGAGACCGATCGCCAGGGCCTCGAGGCTCTCTGCCGGTACTTCCTGCGTCCACCGGTGGCGCTTCGGATGAAGCCGCAATCCCCTCGCCCGCTCCGAGACCGAGCACGGGCGGGCAAGGGGGACCTCCACCTCGCTCACTGGTCCGACAAGGTCTTGAGGAACGCGACGAGCGCCATCCCCTCCGGCGGGGTCAGCTGCAGGTTGCCCATGTCGACGGTGTTGATGTTCTGGGCCACCTCGGGCGCGGGCCAGCAGTCGACGGCCGGCGTACCTCCTTCGCCACAGAGCGGCAGCACGTCGCGCAGGTTGTAGAAGTGAATGATCTCCATCAGGCCCTTGAAGTAGCCGTTGTGGCCGAAGGCCTTCACGAACTCCGGCGAGGGGCGCTGGTCCACGTTGCGCAGCGACGGCGTGCGGTGCTTGCCGAGGTTCGCCTGCGCATGGGCCGAGTAGTCCCGGGCGTGGCCGTCCTTGTCGACGGCTCCCACCGTGGTGGCCAGGAACCCGCCCAGGCCCGGGTCGGCCCAGCCGGCGCCCTCGGGGTTGAAGTTCGAGGAGGCGCGATAGAACGGGTTCTCCGGATTCTTCGGGAGCCCGAGGTTGTGGTAGCCGAAGTCGGTGAGCAGCGGGTATTCGCTGCCATGGCGCGGCTGCAGCCAGTGGCAGTTCGAGCACTTGCCCTTGCTGTTGAACACCGCCAGCCCTTTGAGCTCCGTGTCGTCCAGGCCCAGGTTCCGGAAGCGCGTCCAGTTCATCTGGTTGATGCGCTCTACGGGGGGGCGCACGTCCGCCGCCGCCTTCCAGAAGGCGTCGAAGCGCGAGTTGAAGGGATTGGCTTCGGCTGACCGCTCGTAGGTCGCGATGGAGCGCCCGATGCGTTCGTAGACCTGCTCGGGCGCCTTGACGCAGTCCAGGGAGCCCTTGCCCCAGACCTCTTCGAAGAGCGGCGCGTAGCTCGAACGCCTGACCTTCAGGCAGACGAGCTTCTCGTTCGGGCCGTGCATCTCGAGCGGGTTCTGGAACGGGCCCAGGGCCTGCTCGGCCAGGGGATCGCCCAGGGTCCAGCCCGTGGCGCGGCCGTCCCAGAAGAGCCCCCCGACGAACTCGCCCGGGGTGCACATGCCGCCGCCGCCCATCCCCCCGCCCCCACCCATGCCGCCGCCGCCCCCACCCAATCCGCCGCCACCCATGCCGCCGCCGCATCCGCACGTGCAGTCAGCGCCGCAGGTGCACCCTCCTCCTCCGCATCCACAGGAGCAACCGCCCTCACCGCTCATGTCGCCGCATTGGTGCAGCAGGGGCTGAAAGCCCGCATAGGAGGACGGCGGCGGCTTGCGGTTGCCGGCCTTCGAGTGCACGACGCCAGGGACCACCGCGCCGGCGGCGTTGACCTCCGCGTCCGGGCTCGTCCATCCCGTTTGAGGCGCGTGGCAGGCGGCGCACGACTGGCCTGCGGGGTTGGAGAGCCCTTCGTCGAAGAAGAGCGCCTTCCCCAGTTCCTCCCCGGAGGAGAGCGGCGGCGTCGATTCCCGTGCCGGCGCCGCGACCGCGAGGCCGACCGCGGCCAGCGCCGCCAGCGCCACCATCAACACCTTCCTGGGGACTCTCGTTCTTGTCATGGGACGCCCCTGCACCGAGGCGCGAACGCTCCTTGCGCGCCGTGGTGTTGCGGCGAGCCTCTTCACGGGTGAGGTGAGTCGCCACGGCTCAGGTGGGGCGGCCGAAGCTCAACCCGGGTTCAATCCCTTGGATTGGGGCCGAGGTGCTGTGAACCCGGAGCGCGCAGCAGCCCGACTTGCGGACCTCCGGCCATTGTGGGGTGGTCGCCTTCGTCTCTGACCACGACAAGGCGGTCGAGATCCTGGCCAAGCTCAACCTGCCGACCAAGCCACCCCCGGTGACCCGAGCCCGGGCGCCTCCACGCCAGGAGGAGATGTTCGACCAGGCGCCCGCGACCTTCGCCGCTGACCCGATCTGTCCGGACGCCTGAGCGCCCCACTCACAACGAGGCGGCGAGGACCGTCTGGCTCTTGCGGAGGCCAGAGACGGCAGGCGTGTGCGCCGCGACCTCCAGCACCCCTCCTCAACGCCCCTCCCGAGAGCCACGCAACGACCGCTGCCGCCTCCTCCGGCACCGCGCTGCCCGGTCAGGGCCTGGCTCTGGCACTTCGAACTTCCTTCGATCTATGGATAGGGCTGTGGAAGAAGGAGCGCGCGCGAGGGAATACCCAGAGCAAACGAGGCACTACACCTGATCTCCCACTCGCATGTAATGCCAGCCTGCCCAGCGCGTTGAAGAGAGCGTGATTTCCGAGGCCACCAAGCTCGCCCCTTCCCGCTTCTGCGACGACGCGCTCGCCATGGCCGCGATCGCTCGAGGCGACGAGGCGGCATTCCGCGGCCTCCACCAGGCACACCGCGAGCGGCTCTTCCGGCTCGCCTACGGCGTGGTACTTGATGCAGAAGAGGCCCGCGACGTCGTCCAAGAGGCCTTCGTCAGCCTTTGCGACGCGGCGCCCACCTGGCGACCCGAGGCGCAGGTCTCGACCTGGCTCTACCGCGTGACCATGAATCAAGCGCTCTCGGCCCGCCGCCGGCTGTTCGGCCTCGCACGACACGTGCTCCACGGCCAGTCGGCGCGCTCGCCCGAGCACCGCCTGGCCCAAGTCGAGGCGCTGGGGATCGTCGAGTCTGTATTGCGCCAGCTGCCGGCGCGGCAGCGCGCGGTCGCGGCGCTGTACCTGGAGGCAGAGTTCGCCCCCTCGGAGATCGCTCCGATGGTCGGCCTGACCCCCAACGCCACGCGCGTGACCCTGCACCGCGCGCTCACGCAAGTGCGCGAGGCGTTACGCGCACAGGGAATCGAGACGGTCGAGATTCCCGAGGAGCAGACCCTGGCCCAGGAGCTTTCATGAGCACCCTTCGCGATCGATACCGCGAGCTCGCGAACACGCGACTGCCCTCCGCCGGCCAGTGGCGCTCCGATCAGGACGAGCTGATGGCGCGCGTCGGCCTGCGCCGCCGGCGCTGGGCGCTTTTAGCGGCCCCCGTGGCGCTTGTCGCGGCGGGTGCGGCGGCGCTGCTGGTCGCCTTTCATCCTCGCCCCCAGCCCCAGCAGGGCTTGGAGACGGTGGAGATCTACTTCAACCGAGGCGGCGCCCCGGAGTCGGAGGCGCAGCTCATCACCTTCCAATTCGAGAGGAGGACCCCATGAAGTCCGTCACGCTCGCTCTGTTCGTCGCTCTCGCTCCTGGCAACGCCCTCGCCGCTCCGGAAGGTCTCCCTGAGCGCCGCGTGAGCTTGGAATTCAAGGACATCCCTCTCGCCAAGCTCTTCGACGTTCTCGGCGGGATCACCAAGCGCACCATCGTGCTCCACGAGTGCGTGAACAAGGAGGAGACGGTCACCTTCAAGCTCAAGAACGTCCCCCCTGCGACCATCTTCGACATGCTCAGCACGAACCTGGCGCTCTCCTACACCGCGGAGAAGAAGCGCATCCTCGTGGGGTGCCGCACGGCGGACGACCCCGCCCTCGCGAAGCGCGTCTCCATCGACGTACGCGACGTCCCCGCCGACGAGGCTCTGCGTCTGCTCGCGACCGCCGCCGGGCTCAGCGGAGCCGACGTGCAAGCCGCCGCCATGCCGCAGCTCCGGTTGACGCTGAACCAGGTGACGCTGGGGACTGCTTTGCGCGTGGTGGCGGAGTCCACCGGCCTCAACCTCCGAGTCGCGAGCGGGCAGATCCTGGCGGTCGCGAGCACCGAAGGCACCGCTCCTGCGAAGTAGCCGCACACCCGCATGTGCCCCAGCAGGTCGGGCCCAAGGACGTGGTGCACGCGGTCTCCTGTGACTTGCCCGTCCGCCCAACCGCACGGCCCGGTTTTCGGTTGAGGTTGGCCCCGGACGGGAGCGGCGACGTGGTGCTCCGGCTCAAGCGGCCGATGGCCGACGGCAAGACCACGCTGCGGATGACGCCGATGATCCTCCTCCGGCATCTGGCGGGACTGGTGCCCCCACCCTGCCGCCTCCTCCGGCACGGCCCTGCCCGGTCGGAGTGAGGATCTGGCACTTCGAACTTCCTCTGACCGGCAGCGCGGAGTGCAGGAAGCGGGCGTGGGGCTGGTCTTCGGGGCGCTGCACCTCGGGGCCCGGACCGGAGTCGTCCTGGGCGTCCTCCATCGGATCGGCCAATTGCTGCAGATTCTTATCGGCCTCGTCTTCTTGGCAGCGGCTCCGCGACAACGCGCGTAGTTGGCCGAACGAGGTGCCGAGGCGTGTTGGGCGACGCTTGACCACCGCTGACGCTGCCGGCCGGCCGAGGGCGACTGCCGCTCCAGGAATTCACCCGACATTTTTGCGCCACCACGCGACCTGCTGCGCGATGCGGGCGTCGACTTCCTATTTGTCGATTCCGCCAATCACGCGTAAATGGACTCCCGAAGCAATCGCACGGCCGCCATGATCGCCCAGCCATTCGACAAGACGCTGGAGGTCTGGAGCAGCGTCACCCTCGTTGGTGTATGCTCCGCCGGGCAAGGTACTGAGAAAGACCCGATGGCGGGGGGCAAGATCATGAAGCGGAACGACCGTCTCAATCGCCGATTGGGCCCCGTTCCCTTGGCTGGGACCGCCACGCTGCTCTGCATCTGCCTGGCGAGCACGGCACGCTCCGAGGTCGTCTTCCAGGACGACTTCAGCCTTTGGCCCGACAACTCCGTCTTCCCCCTGGACAGCAACAACCCGCCTGACGGCTTGGGTGCCAACGGCTGGACCTATGTCGATGGCGGAGAAGCCGACACCTACGACGGCGTGACTCACAACACGCTCGAGATCAACACTCCCGGCCGCGCGGGCCCGAACGACCTGAGCTTCAAGGTCTGGAAGCACGGGGCCTTCCAGCCCAACTACGGCAACGAGCTCGTTTACAAGGACCCCGCTCTCTACAACATCGGGGGGCGGGAGATCGTCGTGACCTGGTGGATGAAGATCCCCGCGGACTTCGAAGCCTCGGGCCCTGGCTGCAACATGGGCTACTTCAAGTTCTGGCGCTTCTTCGTCGCTGACATCGCAGGTTGCGGCGCCAACAACTGCAGCGCGTCGGGCTTCGAGATCTACCTGAACGCACAGGGGACCAGCTTCTCCACGTCGACCCTGGGCCTCGGAAAATCGATCAATCCTGGCGCCGGCTTACACCCTCTGCTTCCGATCGGGCAATTTAGGGATGGTCAATGGCACAAGCATGAGCTGCGGATGAAGCTCAATACCGCAGGGCAGGTCGACGCCGAGATCCAATATTGGCTCGACGATGTGGAGAAGACGCACCATCAAGGAATCGACTGGGGCGCAAGCGCTGCCCAGCGCTTCACCACCTCCGCGCTGGGGCTGGGCAACACGGGGATGCGCAATTGCACCCCTCCCGGGGTCTTCCAGGAGCCCTGGCGCGCGGTCGAATTCGACGACTACACCGTCAGCACCACTCGGCTGGAAGTCGGCCCCCAGCCCGATGCGGGCATTGTCGCCGACGCAAGCGCCCCCGCAGGTCCAGACGCCGCGGCTCCGGGCTCGGACGCCGCAGGCCTTCCCGGCGCGGTGAATGACTTGGTGGTCACCGGCACGACCTCCAGCTCGGCGACCCTCTCCTTGACCGAAGTGGACGATGGGCTGGGCCAGCCCGCGAGCTATGACGTACGCTTCTCCGCGTCGCCGCTGGACTGGGGTCCGGCGACGTCCGTGAGCCAAGGCACCTGCACGGTTCCAATGGCCGGGCAATCGATTGGGGCGATTCGCACTTGTACGGTCGAGGGGCTGTCTCCGGCGACGTCCTACGAGTTCCGCCTGGTCGCCTTCCGGGGCACGCTGCGCGTCGACGCCACCTTCGGCCCGCTCTCAAACGTGGCCCGAGGGGTCACGGCTTCCGGAGGCAACCCGGATGCCGGGCCTCTTGATGCGAGCGAGCCCGGCCCGGATGCAAGCACCTGCGTTGCAGGGGGACCGTGCAGCTCGGCCGACGGCTGCCAGACCGGCACCGTCCATTGCGACTCGGGGCAGCCGCAATGCGGCCAATGGACCGACGTCGTCGACGGGACGGCGTGCGGCAATCAGGGCACTTGCCAGGATGGTGCCTGCAGCGCCTGCCCGGCCGGTGGGCCCTGCACCTCCATCGACAGCTGCCAGACCGGCATCATCGACTGCTCGCGGACGCCCCCGATCTGCGGCTCGTTGACCGGTCGTCCCAACGGCGCCGCCTGCAACGGAGGCGTATGCAGGGAAGGCATCTGCCGTCCCTGCTCGTCCGGCGCAGCGTGTAGTCCTTCGGAGCCGTGCAAGCTGGGAGCAGTCGAGTGCACCAGTGGAGAGCCGGTATGCGTGGCCCAAGGAGATCTTGGCGACGGGACTACCTGCCCGGATGGCATCTGCCGCGCCGGGATATGCGCGCCCCTTGCCCTCATCGATGCAGGCTCTCCATGCGGCGCGGAAATGCACAAGGATCCTTCCACCGGGCAGTGCGTCGCCGATACGGCGATCGCCGATGCCGGCGGACCGGCGCCCGTCGATGCTGGCTGCGGCTGCACCGCTGGAGCGAGCGCGTCAGCGCCATTGCTCGTCCTCGCGGGATTGCTCGGGGTGGGGTTGCGCCGGCGACGACGCAGCGACGTGCCCAGGCGGCGTTGAGGCGGGCAGCGCGGCTCAAGCGATGCTGAAGCGATCCCATGCGATCAGCCGAGCTCGCCGGCGCGGCGAGCCTGGTCTCGGTCAGCGTCACCCCGGCGCTGGCCAGCCGGCCGCTGGGGCTGGGGCTGGGGCTGCAGTACGCCGCCACCGGGAACTTCAGCGACGGGACCAGTATGGACGTAACCGAGAGCGCGACCTTCGCCCTCGACCAAGTAGGTAACGAGAGGCAGCAACTCGAGGCCTGTGTCGCCTCATCGTGCCCCGCTCGCCTTGTAGGCCTGCCGCCACAGCCCGCTTCCCGCGACCCGTCCCCAAGACTCGGCCCCACCGGTGGCGCGCCCGCGCCGGCCATTCATCGCCTTCACCGAGGACCGCAAGGTCGTCCGCAAGATCCTCGAGCACCTGGGCCTGGCCACCAGCGGCCCACCCCACCTCGTACGCGCCTGCCCCGAGCTTGCCGAGGAGCCTCAACCGCAGCGCGAGCTGTTCTCCCGACCAGCTGGACCAATGCAGGGCTCACTTCCAGAATGGCCGCGCGGCGGTGCTCGAAGCCAAGGGCCAGCTGCCCGCTCCCCAGAGGAGCTCCTCGAGAGGCGGCGCTCGAGCTGTCGTCTTCTGGCAAGGGGCTATTGACTCCAGTCAATAGGCTCCCGGCATGGTCTGGAATGCTCGAAGTCCAATGAAGTCAAAAGATTGCTTGTCTGGCTAGGGCCTTGCTCACGTGGCCGACGACGCCAAAACCAGGAGCCGGGCTTGTGGTACTTGCAGCAAGTCGCCATCGCGGGGGCGACCAGCAGAGGACGCCAAGCAAAGGCCGGCCCTATTGGACGACTTCCCCATGAGTCTGGAGACCACGATGAGACCCGTCCCTGTGCTTCTCTGGGCTGCGTTGCTCGCTGCAGGGTTGCTCGCCGCCTGCTCCGAGAGCACCACGCCCCAACCCGACGCGGGCCCGACGGCGAGCCATGACGCCGCGCTGCCTCTCGCTGATGCCAGCGCCGCAGGTAGCGACGCGGGCGCCTCCGGGCCCGACGCCTCCTCGCCGGTGGTCTGGCCCGATGGTTCGGTGAGCGGAACGCCGCTCGAAAACGTGGAGATCCAGTGGCCACGGCCGCTCGATTTGTGCAATCGCTGGATGGAGGGCAACGAGCTCTCCCAAGAGATCGCCCGCAAGGTCCACGTGGCGATCCATCGGCAGGAGCGCTTGGGCCTTCAGCCGTGGCAGCTGGCAAGGGCGCGCGTCGATGGCGTGCTGGTGGAGAGAGGGAACCTGTCGAGCCAGCGCTGGCGACCTGCGGCGGAGAGAATAGGGCTCTCTTTTCGCCAGTACGAGGTGAGCACGGCTGGAGCCTATACGTCGCTGCAGGCGTCCATCGCCCACGATCTGGGTGCCGCGGGTGTGCTGGTGGAGAGCTATCAGCTCAACCGCAACACCCAGGAGACCGGTCCGCTCGTCGTGGACGGCAACAGCCCCGGAGTCGGATTCCACCTCGAGCTCCCCGGGGTGGCGGAGACGATAAGCCTCGAGCCGTGCCAAGGCGAAGCCGATTGGGACGAGGCCGTGGAGTTCTTGCATGCCGCCCGGGGCGGCCGCCACCTGGTGATCGGCCGCTTCATGGACACCCGGGCGTCCATGGCCGGCTCGTATCCGGTTCGCCTGAGGGGCGTGCGTCTGGCGTTCACCGACGAGGCCTGGCTCGGCCTCGAAAGCGGGGAGTTCTTCGCCCAGACCTACGCCGCCCAACATCACAACTGGTTCGAAGACTCTCTCATCGACTTCACGCAGGAGCCTCGCCTCTACCACTCGGTCTTCCGCCCCATCTCCGAGGGGGCAGTCCGCATTCCCGCCACACCAGAGCGGCTCGTCCTGACCGATCTCCAGGGCTGGGACACTCCCCAGTACATCGACGTGACGACCCGAGAATCGGACGGGACCACCATGACGGAGCGCTGGGACGTCCAGCGCGGCTGGGTGCGCGTGGATGACGACCGGCTGACCGAGCGGGCCTCTTCGGAATGCCCAGGAGCAAGTGTGTTTCTCTTGGGGCTGTGCCCAGTAGCGAGCCCGAACCTCTCGGGGCTGGGCCCTTTCGCGTACACGGACAGCTGCTTTCAGCTGCTGACGTGTCCCAAGCCGGCTGCGCCCGGCTACGACCTTCTGGGCGTGGTCCCGGTCTGGTTCGAGAAGGATCCGACCCTCATCGGGACGCCGCTGGACAAGACAGCAATCACCTCGGCTTCGGACGGATCGGGAGCCACCGGCCACCTGATCAGGATGGGCACCTACAGCGTCTCCATCCTCACCTCGGATAGAACGTTCTTCTCGGTAGAAGTGAAGGACGCGCAAGGACGGGTGACGACGGAGTATGTGGCTGAGAAGAGCGAGTTGGGGCCCTACCCCGAGCCGCGCAGCGACGTTCTGAGCGCGGCGAACGCCGCCGGCGACATCTCGATGATCCTCGAGCGCCGGTGGGTGGGACAAGCCGCCGGCAATAGCTCCATCAACGCGCCCATCTCCTTCTCGCTCACCTTCGGCGGCAAGACCTACCTCGTCGATGCGATGGATCGGCTGCGCTACACCAATACCCACCACAACTGGGAGGACGCGCTCGAGGCCCGGACTGA
>JACRCT010000367.1 GCA_016218885.1 Deltaproteobacteria bacterium
CCCGTGCAGGGCTAAGGCGTACACACGTCATTGACGCACCCTCCCGAGCAGCTGAATGGCAGCTCTGCATACTGGCAGGCGCCATCGGAGCAGGTCCCCAGCGACGAGTAGGAGACGAACGAGCTGCCTCCCGTGCAGTGCCCGGAGGGCGGGGTCAGGCAGCTCTTCGGCGTACCCTGGCAGGTCCCCGCGCGGCAGACGTCGCGCTCGGTGCAGGCGTTCCCATCGTCACAGCCGGTCTCGTCATCCTTGGGCGGGTAGACGCAGCCTCCCTCGGAGCACGACCCGGCCTCCTTGAAGCACTGCCCGGGCGGCGTGTTGCAGCCCACCTCGGCACAAGAGGCCTGCGTGACCGCGACCCCGGTCAGGTCGGTGGCGAGCGCCCCGGTGTTGCTCGCATCGCTGAAGATGATCAGACGAGCGCCGTGGACACCCTCGCTCTTGGGCCGGTAGATGACCGTCGCCGCGGCGCTCCGATTGCCGGACAGCTCCGGGGCTTCGAGCGGCAGCGCCTCGAACTGGTCCGCGGCATCCCCGTCCAGGGCGAGATGGTCGATCAGCAGCGGCGCAGCGCCGGTGTTGGAGACGACCACCGTGCCCACGACCTTGGTACCCGCGACGGTCGTACCGAAATCGAGCAATTGAGGCTTCGCCACGATCTTCGACTGGGCGTCGCCCGGGTCCTGCTCGCAGGCCAAGAGCCCCAAAGCCAGGAGCAAGCCTATGGATAGCTTCGTCACGATGCTCGTCCTCATCATCTCCCATAAGTCCCAGGAGCTCCGGAGTCCCCACGACGGTTACGGCTTGGGCTTGGCGGCGTCGAACAGCACCAAGCGCTCCTTCTCGATGGCGGCGAGCAGCTTCACGCGGGTCGCCTCCTGATCGGTCTTGCGCGATTCTTCCGAGCCACACGCCTTCCTCACCGCGGCATTGCCCTCATTCCGGATCTTTCTCGCACGTGGCGACTCGATGCTGACGTCCTGCTGACCTGCCGTGGAGATTGTCCAGATAGCACCGTCGAGGCGCGCCCCATATGGCGCCCAGACCCGATTGACGCAACTCTGGAACTTGTCCTCGCGGGCGTCGTAGGCGTCCTTGACCTTCTTCGCCGACGGCGGCGCCATGGCGCTCACCATCTCCCAGCTGGCATCCTTCTTCAGCGGGCGTGGTGCAGCCAGAGGCGCCGGCCCGCCATCTGCAGCCAGGAGGAGGTGGCTCTTCTTGATGTCGAAGCGCAGGCCGTCCGCGGCGAGCGCGGAGACGCGATCCCGATTCTCTTCGAGTATCAGCAGCGGCTCGCCCTTCTTGGGAAAGGCCTCATTCGCCGAGTCGAGAGCCCGCGCGATCTCGCCATCCAAATCGAGCTTCGGATACACGAAGAGTGAGCTCGGTGCCGCCCCGAACAACCTGGCGGCCAGGCTGGCGCCGGCATAGGTGCCAATCCGCACTCTGCGGACGTCGAGCTGCGGGAAGTGAAAGGGGATGGCTCGCTGGTCGAGCGTGAGCTCGCCCTCCGGAACGATCGCGAACAAAGGATCGAATGCCGTCGAATCATCGAAGAGCATCAGGGTGACCTTGAACGTATCGCTGGCATCGGCGCTGCCGAGCGAGATGCCGAATTCGCCATCGTCCATCTTCTTGAAGTGCATCTCGCTCTCGACCTGGTACGACGGCGAGTATTCCGAGCCGATGGGCGCCTCGTTCTTGACGCAGAACTTCCGCCTTCCGGGCGAATCGAGGCACTCGACCCGCATGGTCACCGGCTTTGGCGTCCTCAAGGGTCGGATCACCAGACCTGGAATGGGCCGCTCGATCGAGACGATGAGATCGGGGGCACTCGGCAGTGCCGCCCGGCAGCCCTCGCCAGCGTGCCGCTCGCGGAGGATCCGACGGCTCGGCTGCAACACCACATCGACGAGCAACGGCTTTTCGAGCTTCTTGCCGATTGACACCCTCGGGGTCTTGTCGGACAGCTTGGCCGGCTGCTTGCTATTGAAGAACTCAATCTCGAAGTCGAGGGTCTTGGGCAGATCATAGATGGGATAGATCTCGTATTTGCCCGGCTTCCAGCCGCCCGCCAGGTCGTCTATCGCAGGGTTGCTGCAAGAGCTGAAGACCTCGTTCTCACGCACGAGGAGCAGACCGCAACGGTCGAGGGCAACCGTAAACCCCTCGGGCATCGGTTGCTTGAGCTCGAAGGTTGCAATGGGCTGCGTCGGAATATTCGAGCCACAAGACGGATCGGGACTCCATATGCCGAGCACCTTCCGGATATTGGCGGTGACCTGCACCTGGTCGACCTTGACGACAATCGGCACGTCGGTGAGCGTCGGCTCGATGCTCAACACGGCAGCTTCATGAGTCGCCATTTCTGGTTCTGATTGCCCAGCGGCAACCAGAGGAATGAGAAGCAACGGCAGCGCAATCAAGAAACGGCTCATGGCTTCCCTCTGGCTCATCGTCCTCACCTCTTGCGTAGTCGGCAGCCTGGATGCGTGTAGGGAGGACACGAGGGCGCTCCGGGCTGTCGCAAAAAAGCCAAAGAGCCCTCGCAAGCCCCCGCAACGCCTGGGGCTTTCTTGAGCCTTCGCGAGCCGTGAGCCCCAGGGACAGGTGGAGCGCGAAGAGCCCGCCCTGGGCCGGACGAAGGGCAGGACCGCGGGGCCCCGAGCGGTGAGGACGCCTTCGCGAACCTCTCTGCCGACTACTCCTGCGCTCCCTCCGGGACCTGGACGCCGAGCAGCTCCCCGATTCGCGAGAGGTGCTTCTTGAGCGAGGTCTCCGCGTCCCGGCCGCCGGCGTGCGCCGGCTTGCCCTCCAGGAACTCCTTGAGGAGCTTCAGGTCGTCCATCCCGACGCCGCGGGTCCGCGTCACCGAGCCGTCGGGGTGGTGCACGGCGAGGGTGGGCAGGGGCACGGCGGGCCGGTCAGGCTGGCACTTGCTGCACAGCTCCGACTCCTCGAGCGAAGCCTCGATCCCGGGGAGCGCCTTGACCGCCTCGCGCATCGAGGGCAGCTCGCGCTGGATCAAGCGAACGACGACGGTGTTCTTGGAGTAGTGGGTCCTCGCGCCACAGCGCGGGCACAGGTACTCGGCGGTCTCCGGAGGGCGCGCGGTGCTGTAGCACATGGCCCCCGGGTTCAGCTGCGCGGGGGGCTTGCTCTCGGAGAGCCGGCGCAGCTTCGCGGCCAGCTCGTCTCGGGAGAGCGGGCCCCCGCTCATCGCACCGGAGGAGACGCCAGGCGGCGGGGAGGGCGGAGGCGGAGCTGCGGCCTGGGCGCGCGTCCTCGACCGCAGCGCCAGGAACAGGGCGACGGCCAGCAGGAGAAGAGCAAGGAGCCCGTAGGGCATGGAGTCCCTCTACTTCGACGGCGTTGCTGCGTTCAGGCCCAGCAGCTGGCGGATGCGCGGCACCGAGTCCAAGAGCGGCTCCTCGCGCCCCTGGCCCGCACCGTGGCGAACGCTGCCGGCGAGGAACTCGGAGAGGAGCTGCAGATCGGAAGGGCTGATGCCCTCGGTCCGGTGCTGCCGCCCGTCGGGCAGGTTCACGACGAGCGTCGCCGTCGGCTCGGGCGAGGCCTTCCCCGAGCACTTGCTGCAGAACGACGACTCGTCGAGGGCGGCGTCCACGCCTCGCAGCGCGCGCACCTGAGCTCGCATCGAGGCGATCTCGCGGACCTGCTCGGCCGCCGCCGCGTTCTTGGAGTAGTGGGTGCGCTGGCCGCACTTGGGGCAGGTGTAGTCGGCGGTGTCCGGTTGCGCGGCCATGACGTAGCACATGGCTCCAGGCCTGAGGTCCTCGGGAGGCGGGGTCTCGGCGAGCCGGCGCAGCTTCGCCTCCAGCTGGGCGCGCGTGAGCGGGGTGCTGGAGGGTGGAGTGACCGCGGCCTTCTCGGAGGCGCGGGGTGGAGGCGGCGGGGAGGAACTGGCCTCCGCCGCGGAAGCGCTCGCCCGGAAAGCGAGCAGCGCGGCGACAAGAGCGAAGACCACCAGTCCGACGATTCCGAGAGCGGGCATGGCGTCATCCTATCCCGACCGCGGGACGGGCTTCGGGAGGCAGCCGCCCTCGAAGACCGGGTCGAGCGAGTCGAGCTGGCCGTTCCAGATCCGGGCGGCCTCGCGGCAGCCGCCGGCGCAGCACGAGGCCAGAGCGCAGCCCGCGCACGCCGCCGGCTGGTGCTCGCGGGCGACGAAGCGCCGCCACACCGGGTGGTCCTTGAGCGCCTCGATCTGCTCGAAAGGCACGAGCCGCTCCGGGGAGTGGTTGCAGGCGCGCACGTAGCCGGAGGGGTCCACCACGAAGAACTCGATCGCCGCCGCGCAATCGCTGCCCACCTTCAGGTGGGTGTGCGCCGAGGCGTCGAAGAGACACCTGGGCAGCTCGGTGCCGACGTTGCCGTGGCGGTTGGCCAGGCGCAGCACCTGCTCGGCGGTGGCGAGCATCTGGCGGATGCCGTCGGCGTCGAGCATCAAGTCGCGAGCGTGGACCAGCCCCCGGCCGCCCGGCATGAAGCGGTTGAGCAGCACCTCGCCCGCGCCGGCCAGCAGCGCCTCGGCCATCGTCTCGTAGAGCTCGTGGAGGTTCTTGCGCGTCACGGTGATGCCGACATGGGTGCGCACTCCCTCCTCGGCAGCGCGTCGGAACCAGCGGAGCACCCCTTGGGGCTCGCTCCTCTGCGTGTGCTCGCGGAAGGTCGTCAGCCCCGGCAGGCTCATCCCCAGGTGCACCTGATGGCGCTTGCAGAGCGCCAGCACCTCTTCGCTCATCGCGAGGCCGTTGGTGAGCAGGTGCAGGTGGGGCGGCTTCACCTCGACGATCAGCTCCTCGCCCTCGGAGCGCACGTGCTCGGAGCGGCACCTGGCGGCGAACTCCACCAGCCCCAGGAGGTCTTCCTTCAGGAGCGGCTCGCCGCCGGTGAAGCAGAGCTCGGTCACGCCCATCCGGCACAGGCGGGCCAGGACCTCCTTCCACTGGCCGGTGCCGAGCTCGGTCCGCTCATCGAACCTGCCGCCCGGCGCGTACCAGGGGCAGGAGCAGAAGAGGCAGGCGTGGCTGCAGCGGTAGGTCATCTCCAGCACGGCGGTGCGCGGGAGGAACGAGGCGGCGAGCCGGCTGTGGACGGGGAAAGGAGAGGGCACGAAGCCCAGAGTAGCGAATCGCAGTGGCGGTTCCGAGAATGGGGCCAGGTTCCGATTTCCGAAAACCCGCCGACGCTCGCCCCAGGAGGAAAGGCCTGAAGCGCTAGGGTCTCGCTCCCTGACGAAATGGTCGGGGGGCTCGAGCGTAGACCACGCGCTGGAGGCCGAGAGGCTGTCTGCTAACCTTCGCGGCCCCTACCGGAGGCCCACGATGGTGATTACAGCTGCTCTCCAGGACGGCAAGGAAGCAGACGCCCTCTTTGCGGAGCTCGAGCGGGGAGTCCATGCCGCGCTCGAGACCTACTCCAACGTCCATCGCGGCAGCGGGCACCACTCGCTGGTCTCCACACGCCTGTTCGAGCAGGCCAGAGAGATCGTCCTCGAGCACCTGGGCCTGAAGCCAAACAAGCATGTGGTCATCTTCTGCTCTCCCCGGAGGGCGCAAGCGCTCGAGGCCCGACTCGAGCCCGGCACCTATCGCTGCGTGTCGAGCCTGGACCTCGGCCTGCCACTGGGCGTCAGGGCCCTGGCGGTCGAGAGGAAGCACCTGCCCCGAGGCGTTCCCTTCGAGCCCGGCGGTGGGACAGCCAGGCTCGTCGCCCCCGGGTGGGTCATCTGGGCGCAGGCGCCGGACCGGTTCGAGGCCGGCACGCCGGCGATCGTCAACGTCATCGCGCTCGCCAAGGCGCTGC
>JACRCT010000368.1 GCA_016218885.1 Deltaproteobacteria bacterium
GCTGCGCGAGGCGCTCGCGGCCGGGCGCGCGCGGTTCTCCACCGAGCGGTTCGTGCGCGAGCTGCAGGGCGTCGTCGAGGAGTTCTCGGGGTGAGCGAGTGCAGCGCCGTCGAGGCGGGCTCCACCGCTCAGGCTGACCGGCGGGAACGAAGCACTCGAGCCCGACAGCGGTGCGCCCTAACCCGTGGCCGCCTCGGAGGGCATCTGCCCGGCGCGGACGAGCTCGTCGAAGCCGCCTGTCGCGGCGATCCGCCCCTCGCGCAGCACGACGAGGCGCGAGCAGCGGCGCACCGTGCTCGGCCGGTGCGCGACGACGATAATCGTGCGCTCGCCCATCAGCGGCTCGATGGCCTCGGTGAGCTCGCGCTCGGTCTCGAGGTCCAGCGCGGAGGTCGCCTCGTCGAAGACCAGCACCGCCGGGTCGCGGTACAGCGCGCGCGCGATGGCGATGCGCTGCCGCTGCCCGCCGGAGAGGCGCACTCCGCGCTCGCCGAGCCGCGTCTCGAGCCCGTCGGGCAGCCCGGCGAGCACCTCTTCGAGCTGCGCCAGACGAAGCGCGCGCCGCACGCGGTCGTCGTCGATCTGGGCCGGGTCGAGCGCGAAGGCGACGTTGCAGCGCACGGTGTCGTCCAGCAGGTGCGGCTCCTGCGGGACGTAGCCGACGGCCTGCTGCCACGACCGCAGGTTCTCGCGGACGTCGCGCCCGTCCGCGAGCACGCGCCCCGCAGTCGGCGCGAGCAGGCCGAGCAGCAGGTCGGCGAGCGTCGTCTTGCCCGAGCCCGTGGGGCCCACGAGGCCGATCGACTCGCCGCGCCGGATGGTCAGCGCGACCTCCTGGAGCACCGGCCGCCCGGGCTCGTACTCGAACGACACGCAATCGAGCACGAGCTCGCCGGCGAACCCGATGGGCGAAGCCGGCGGCCCGGGAGGAAGAGGCGGCAGCTGGGCGAGATCCTCGTGGAGGTCGCGGACGAACGGCACGCCGGTGCGGAAGCAGCCGAGCGCGCGGGTGATGCGGTTGCCCGACGGAACGAGGCGGAAACCCGCGTAGCCGTACAGCCCGAGCAGCGAGAGCGTCTCCGCCCCGGCCTCCTGGAGGGTCAGGACGAGCACGACCAGCAGCAGCGCGAGGACGACCAGGGTCTCTCCGCCCAGGCGCAGGACCTCCTGCAGCACCGAGCGGCGGCGCTGCAGCTGCGTGTAGGCGGCGCGCAGCCGGTCGGCGGCCTCGAGGAAGCCCGCCTCTTGCCCGGCGAGGCGCACCTCCTTGAGCGCCCCGAGGCACTGCTGCTGCGCCTGCAGGAGCTCCTTCTCGAGGCGCTGCTCGGCGTCGCCCCAGCGCCGGAAGACGCGGCCGCCCAGCACCGCCGGCAGCAGCAGCAGGGCCACGGTCGCGGCCGCCACGGCGAGGGTCGAAGGCGGTGCCGCCGTCATGAGCAGCCCGACGAGCGCGACGGCAACCAGCGCTTCGGAGCACAGGTGCACGACGGACGCGAGCACGAGCGTCACCGACACCTCCGCTCCGCGCTGCACCCGCTGGACGAGCGCCGCGGAGTTGCGCCGCAGCAGGAACTGGTAGGGCGCCTCGAGGTAGGCGCGCAGCACGCGGCGCGCCGTGCGCCGCACCGCTCCGAAGACGACCCGCTCCTGCGCGGCCCACGAGAGCGCCAGCACCGCGTTGCGCGCGAGGTAGACCAGCATCGCGAGCACGGTCAGCCAGAGCAGTACGGTGCGCGGGGCGTGGTCGGGCAGCAGCGGCAGGAGTGAGGACACGACCGGCAGCCCCGTTGCCTGCCGGGGATCCGCAAGGATGCGCACCAAGCCGAACACGGCTGCAGCGCCGGCGGCCTCCGCCGCGGCGGAGGTGAGGGCCCGCGGCAGCAGAGCCGCCCAGCGCCGGAGCGCTCCGGGACCTTCGAGCGCCAGCGCTGCACGGATGTCCGCGATCATCAGCTGGTCACCATACGAACGCGCCTGGTACGGGGGAGCACCGGCGCGACAATACACCGGGGCTCTCGACAGGGTCGACGTAGGAGCCCGCGATCTGCCGCGGCCGGAGCACGTTCAATGAGGCGTCTACTCGACGGAGCCTTCACCACGCCCGCTCCTCGCCCTCCTTGGCGGCGCTGCACCCCCTCCGTCCCAACGCCCGCCGCCGAGCCCGCCGAGAACCGCATGGCCCTCGACGTTGCTAGCGGAAGGGGCTCTGCCCGGCTTGTGGGCGACCGACGCGTCCGATGCGGTGGTTTCGGTTCGGACGTTTACCTACTCCCAGGCCCGGACCTGGTCATGAGTCCGCGGCTCAGAGATTGTCTCGGACGCGCGACGCCTTGTTCCAGCTCTCGTGCTCGCAAGCGGGTCGGCTGAGGTCGGGCTCTCTTACCGACCTGCCGAACTAGTTCGTCACCTTCGACAGGCTCTGATCGCTCCGCACCGCGCGGGGCGGTGGACGAGACGGCGGAGCAGGCGGTGGCGCTGGAGCTGTCGGTGGGGGAGGGGAAGACCAAGGCTTTCGACAAGATGACCGCCGGAGCGTCAGGAAGATGGAGGCATGGCGCTGATGAAGACCAAGGCCGGCATCGATATCTCCCGGGACCTGGCCTCCCAGAGGTGGTCGTGGAATGAGAGGCCGGCTCGCCGAGCTGCCGCGTCGATCGCCGTCTGCAGCGGTGGATCGACCAGCACGATGCCAAGGTCAGCGCACTCGGATTCGTCAATCTGGTCGACTTCCTCCTGGAGCACGGGCAGTGGCACATGGACCTGCCCCACATGCTCCGAGATCAGACGAATGACGGTGCGGTCGGCCTCGCAGAGATCGTTGAGGACGTTCGCATCCATGATGAGAAGTCCCTTGTGCGAATGCTCCATGGCTTCTCATTCGACCCACGTGGAGATGACCGCGCGCATGGTCTTGAGGTCGAGATCGAGGATCTCCGCTGCGCGACCCACGGAGATGCGCTCCTGCTCGAGCGCGGATCGAACGAGGCCACTGAGACGGTCCTCGACGAAGTCCTCCGAGCTCAGGCGCTTCGGCTCATCAGCAGCACGGGGCTCCACCATCGCGGCACTGAAGTCCCCGGGCGACAACGCCACTGGCTCGTCGCTACGCAGCAGCGACTGCCCGAAGCGGGCTCTGTAGGCGATCTGGAACTGCTGCCAGATGCGCGTGCCGTACGCGGGCTGCTCTGACAGGCGGAACAGCACCGTCCGGTAGCTGACCCGGAATATCCGCTTCACCTTGAGCACGCGGTCAACCAGGGACAGACCCCGCGCGTCGTTCCACTCGCGCACGAAGAGCTCGTGCGGCATGAGGAAGTGGCTCGCAAACTGGTTGGCTTCCTCTTCCTCCCCGCGGTCCTCCTCGGTCTTCGCCACATCGTAGGCCCCAAGGTGGAGGAGCAGGTGCCCCAGTTCGTGGGCAGCGCTGAAGATCCATCGCTCGACCGAGATGCGGTCCCAGACGTTCACGACGGTGGCTGGGCCGCCGTCGTCCTTCGCCACCGAGAGGCCGAAGAAGGCGTCCGACGCGAGCTGCATCGGGAAGACCTTGATCCCGCCGCGCTCCTCGAGCAGGCCGCAGATGTCTCGGATGCTATCGTCGGGGCGCAGGTCGAGTGCGGCTCGCGCATGCTCGGCGGCAAAGCGAGCCCGGTCGGCTCCCCGGTGTTTCTTGGCAAGCTCGCGAACGAGCTGCTCGAACCGAAACGCGACGTGCTTGTCCAGTGCCTGTTCGAGCTCGTTGTAGTTCTCGAGCCAGCGAACGACATCGACGAGCACCTGCTCGCGGCTGGTCATCCGCTTGAGCGCCCTGAACCGGACTGCTTGGAGCGGGCGGGTGGGGGTGAGCAGTTCCTGGAGCTTCACGCCGAGCACCTCGGCGATCCTCATCAGAGTCTCGACCTTCGGCTTCGCGGTGCCAGACTCGATGTTGCCGTACGCGACCCGGCTTAGCCGAGCGCGCTCCGCCACGTCGGCCTGGCTCAGCTTCTTGACGCCGCGCAATCGGCGCAGGTTGTGGCCGAGGTTCGCTTCCATATCACCAACTTAGCATCTCAACGGCACGTGGCAAAATGCCAAGTGGCACGCCCCCCCCCCCATCGCGAGTAACGCCGATGGGGCCCGCTCACCCTGCTGGTGCCTGGGCCCTCCCTCGGCAGCCTCCAGCATGGCCGATCCAATTGACCCCAGTCCGTACCTTTCCTGTGCAGGAAGCCTCTCCTGAACAGGAAACTCGGCGACCGGCACACCGTCCCTCTCCGCTCGTCCGAGGACGTCGGCGAGCTCGGCCTTCGAGAAGATGACGGCCGAGGAGGTGGAGCGGGCCTACAAGTCGATGCGCGACGGGCAGGGGAAGGTGCGCCGGGGCGCTGCGGTGGAAGCGGACGATTCGCCGATGGCCGAGCTGCAGGAGCGCGCCGCAGGGGCGGTGGCGGAGTGGAACGCTCCCCGGCAGGTGGCGGCGCGCAAGCTGGGCAAGGACGTGGTCATCGACGTGCGCGGGGTGCCGCGGGTCCAGGCGGCGGAGGTGTTCACCGCGCTGGCGACCGTGCTGGATGGGGAGAAGCCGCTGGAGCAGTGACGAGCGAGCGAGGTAGCGGGTCCCGGCGCGCCGATGGTCGGCGCGCCTGAGATTCGCGGTGGGAGGGGCCAAGTGCAGGTACCTGAACTTGAGGGGTCGGGCTGGTCGCCGGTCGGTCCGTACACCGGAGAAGGCCGGCGGCGTCCGGGAGGGGCCCAAGTTCAGGTACCTGAACTTGAGGGGTCTCGTTGCCCGCTGGTCAGGTCCGTACACCGGAGAACGCTGACGGCGACCAGGAGGGGCCCAAGTTCAGGTACCTGAACTTGAGGGGGCCCGCTGGCCGCCGGTCCTGCCGTCCACCGGAGAACGCTGACGCGACCGGAGGGCCCAAGTTCAGGTACCTGAACTCAAGGGGTCTCGCTGGTCGCCAAGCGACGGGGGGCACCGCGCTCGAGGATGGCAACGATGACCAGGGAGTAGGCGCTCGCTTTCCGATGGCCGACTACCGCACTGAGTCGCGGAGCGTCGATACGGGTTCGCCACTGGCAGGGATACCCCGTTACCCGGCTCCATGCGGCAGCCTTCGAGCCTGCATAGTGAGCTCGAAGCCGAGGGCCACGAGGTACTTTTCGAGCGTGGAGAGCCGCACGTCACCGCCACTCTCGATGCGGCTCACAATGGATGGCGATGTCTTCATCTTGGCGGCAACCTGCGTCTGACTGAGGCCGTGCTTCCTGCGCCGCTCGGCCATCTCTCTCGCGAAGGCCCGGCGTTGCTCGGCTGCCTCGACCAGGGCGGCGAACCCGGGCTCCCGAACCTCTCGTTCCGTGACGTACTTGTCCAGGTCGCTGGGCATGGGCTCCTCCGCTGAAACACTAGCGGCCATATCATATTCGCGAAAGCGCAAGCGCGCTAGCGTCTACGCTTCGCCCTCCTGCCGTCCCGAGCCTCAGCCACCCCTTCGGGCAGCTGCTCCGCGCCTCCTCCAGTCGGAAAGCCGCTTCTCGGCGAGTGCGATGGTGGCGGGCGGGGTCTTCTGTGTCTTCTTGGTGAACGCCTCGAGCGCCAGCAGAACCTGCCCGAAGCGGCCCTCTGGCGAGAACAGAACGCGGAAGATCCGGTTCTCGCCCTGCACTCGCACTTCCCAGATCTCGCCACGAAGATGGCGGGAAGCCTCGAGACCGACCTTGGCGACGTGTCTCATCTCGGCGACGACTTCGGCGGCGTCTCCCCGACGCGCGCTCGCCAGTGCGATACCAGGACCTCGAGTGGCGCGGGCGCAACCTCGGCGACCTCGTCGAGCACCTGACGAGAAAGAAGGTTGCGCGTGACCAGGGAGCGCATTTCGACCCGGACCTCCAGCCTCGCTTTCGGACGCGAGCGGCCCGCTGGCGACCGCTGCTCGGTCAATGCGCAGCTGCCCAGGGGCATTTTGCGAAACCAGGGAGTTGCCGAAGGCGACCTCTTCGTCTTCTGGGGGCTGTCCCGGCTGCTCGACCAGAGCCTCCGGTGCGAACCGGGCCCACGACGACCTGCGTGGTGCGCTCGTTCGCGAGGTGAAGCGGCTCGCTGAGGGACGGACCCACCACCCGCTTCCCGTCGGCGACCCAGTCGTGCTCACGCGTGGGAAGGTCGAGCCGATGGTGCGCGGCCTGTTCCCGCGCCCCGAGCAGGAAGTCGTGCTCGCCACGTTCACGAGCACGAACATCGAGCCGCTCCTGCTCGAGGAGGGCTTCGACAGTTCGGCGTGGACGCTCGCGAACCTGTACTTGGCGAGTCTCGGCGAAGAGCTGCTCGGAGAGGCCGCGCCCCGCCTCGTCGGGCTGAGCCAAGAGACAACCTGCTTCGTCTCGCCCGAGTACTTCGCCGAGGAGGACCCCTTCGCCGACTTCATCGTCCACGAGGCCGCGCACATCTTCCACAACTGCAAGCGCCGCGTCCATCGCTCTACCGATTCGAAGAGAGTCCCTTCCAACGGTCCCCGGGGAGCCTCCCGACGAGCTCGCTCCAGACGGCGTCGAACGCCTCATCGAAGCTCCACGTCTGGCCGCTCGCGAGCAGCGGCGTCATGTCGGCGGCGAAGAGGCGGTCCGTCCTCTTCGCC
>JACRCT010000369.1 GCA_016218885.1 Deltaproteobacteria bacterium
CCGGATGACCACGACCCCCACCACGAGGATCACGGCCGCAGTCTTCAACTAGTCGGTCTTGATGCGGGTGATGAGCATCGACATCACCGCCAACGCCGCCAGCGGGATGAGCGCCCCCAGCGGGACGCGGAAGAGCCGCTTGGCGTCGGGCCGCCAGCGGCGGAAGACGATGACCGCCAGGCAGGTGGGCACGTATTGGGCGAAGAGGGTGATGATGGTCATTTCCGCCAGCTCGTTGAAGTCCACCAGCGCCGCGGCGCCCGCCGCCAGGACCGTCACCACCGCGATGGCCACGTTGGGCGTGCCGTGCCTGGGGTGCAGGCGGGCCACGAGCTTGGGCACCACGCCATCCTGGGCCAGCGAAGCGAACAGCTGCGGGCCGACCAGGGCGCTGCCCGAGCAGAACCCCATCATCGAGATCAGCGCCGCGACGCGCACCGCCAGCGCCGCGGGCCCGTCGCCGAAGACGCTGGCCGCCGCGGCCATGGGAGCGGCGTTGGCCGGTGTCTGGGGCACTGCCACCTGCGGCAGCACGCCGATGACCACGAGCTGGATGAGCGAGTAGAGGACCACCGCGCCCACCAGCGAGCCCACGATGGAGAGCGGGATGTTGCGGCGGGGGTTGTCGGTCTGCCCCGCGACCACGGCGACGAACTCGAACCCGGAGAGGGCGAAGAGCGCCGAGACCATCCCCTCGCCGAAGCCCTTGAGGTCGGGGGTGCCCAGCGAGGTGAGCTGCTCGCCGCGGATGAAGAAGACGCCTCCCAACACGAAGAGCAGCAGCGCGACGACCTTGACCACCGTGAGGACGTCCGAGGTGCGCGCCCCACTCTTCACCCCGCGCCAGTTGGCGAGGCCGAGCAGGAGCACCAGCGCGGGGGCGATGAGCGAGGCCGTCCAGGGCGCCAGGTGCAGCAGGTCGCGCGCCTGGTCGCCGAACCCGCGGGCGATGGCCGCGTATCCCAGGATGCAGGAGACGAGCACCAGCCAGCCCACGCCGAAGCCCACCTCGTTGCCGAAAGCTTCGCGTGCATAGAGGTAGGTGCCGCCCGAGCGCTCGAACATGCCGCCGACCTCGGCGTAGCAGAGGGCGACCAGGGTACACAGCGCGCCACAGGCGACGAAGGCCAGGGGGCTCAGAGACTTGGCGCCGAGGGCGACCCACCCCGGCAGCAAGAAGATGCCGCTGCCGATGATGCCGTTGATGCCGATGGCGATGCAGTCGAACAGCGACAGGCGCCGACGGGGCTCAGCCACGAGATCGCTCTCCTCCCGCTCTCGAGCATGGGGCGGGATGCAGGTCCGCTGGCGCCGAGGTGGCGCCGTTCGCCAGGCTCAGGCGTCCTTGCCAAGCTCGTGGTCGTCGATGAACTTGGCGATGGCGAGCTCGGCATCGGTGGGGATGTCCACGAAGCGCACGTGGGCGCCAAAGGTGCCGGCCTGGTCGGTGGTGCGCAGGATCTCGCCCTCGCAGCGGATCTCGTCGCTCGTGCCGGGAAGGCGGAAGCGCAGCTGCACCGCGGTGCCCACCGGCGGGAAGCGGTCCTCGAAGAAGGCCCCTCCCACCCCCACGTCGCCCTTCTTCTCTTCGAAGGAACCGCCGGCGTCGATCATGCGCACCCAGAGGACGAGCGGGATGCGCGGCGAGTCGCGGCGATCGCCCATCCGGCGATGGGGACCTGCGACTTCGGCAGGGGGGATCTTGCGGCGGTCGTTCGAGCCGGACATGACGTAGCGCTCCTGGAGAGACGCGGATCGGCGTTCCTTATACCAGAGGCCCGGCGGCCGTCGAACTCGCGGTTCAGGGCTGCTCAGCCACTGCAGGAAGGAAGTGGGTCAAGAGGCTGGTGAAGCGGTCGCGTGCGCGGTCGGCGGTCTGCGCGACCTCCGAGTGGGACAGAGGCTTGCGCCCGATTCCGGCGGCGAGGTTGGTGATGCAGCTGATGCCCGCCACCCTCACCCCCATGTGCGAGGCGACGATCACCTCCGGCACCGTGCTCATCCCCACCGCGTCCACGCCCACCGTGCGCAGGAAGCGGATCTCGGCAGGCGTCTCGTAGGAGGGGCCGGAGAGCCAGACGTAGACCCCTTCCTTGAGCGGCACCTTCAGGCGGTCGGCGGTGGTCTGCAGCAGCTTGAGCAGGGCCGGGTCGTAGGCCGTGCTCATGTCGGGGAAGCGAGGGCCCAGCCGGTCGTCGTTGTGGCCGGTGAGCGGGTGGGCGCCGGAGAGGTTGATGTGGTCGCTGATGGCCATCAGGTCGCCCGGGGCGAGGTCGGCCCGGATGCCGCCGGCGGCGTTGGTCACCACCAGGGAGCGGATGCCCAGGGCGCAGAGGACTCGAGCGGGGAAGGCGGCCTGAGCGGGCGGATAGCCCTCGTACATGTGCACGCGTCCCTGCATGGCGACGATGGGCGCGCCCTGCAACGTGCCCACGACCAGCCGGCCGGCGTGGCCCGGCACCGAGGAGGTGGGGAAGTGCGGGAGCTCGCCGTAGGGGATGACGGTCCTTCCCTCCAGAGAGTCCGCAAAGGCCCCCAGGCCTGAGCCGAGGATGATGCCCACCTTCGGAGCGATCGAGGTCTTCTGGCGGATGACCTCGACGGTCTGCTGCATCTGGTCGTAGAGCGAGAGGGACATGGCGCGAGATCTTAGCGGCGGCACCCGAGGCGGCAAGAAATCGGCGATCGCCGGTGTCCTCCTCGCCCCTCGGCAGTTTTCTTGATCTGGGTTGCTACACTCCTCTACAGGCGAACCCGAGAACCCGGAGGCAGTCCGATGCTCATCCCCCCGCCCCGACCCAAGCGAGCCCACCCGCGCGTTCCCGCAGGCTTCATGGTCAAGCTCGAGGTCGGCGCGCGCCAGGTGCTGGCCCGCGCCCGCGACCTGTCGATGGCGGGGCTGTTCGTGGACGGCCCGGTGTCGCGGCAGCAGTTCGCCGTGGAGCAGCGGGGCGAGGGTTGGTTCCTGACCGACCTGTCCGGCAAAGGCACCGACGTCGCC
>JACRCT010000370.1 GCA_016218885.1 Deltaproteobacteria bacterium
CTCCTCCGGCGCCTCCGATGATGCCCTGGAGCCCAAGCCGCGGGAGTCGCCGAAAGGACCGGTGGCCGCTCCTCTGCCCACGGTGCCAGGCCCCAAGCGGCCTTCGGTCGCGGCGCCCAAGAGCCAGCGGGCGCCGGCGAAGAGGGCGCCCTCTCCGCGACCTCAGGAGGAGGACTCCCCCGAGATGCCGGTCTTCGAGAAAGCAGGAGCGCCGTGATGATGAAGAACGGGCCGCAGGCCTTCCTCCTTGCTCTGCTGTTCCTCGGCGCGGAGCCTGCGCTGGCGGCGACGGATGCGGCCTCGAGCGCCCGTGCCCACATGCGCCGGGCCACCGAGCACTACAACGCGAAGAGCTACGAAGCGGCGCTCGAGGAGCTCCGCGCCGCCGATGCCTTGGTCAGCCTCCCGATCGTGAAGTTCAACATCGCCCGCTGCCTCGAGGAGCTGGGGCGTGTCCCGGAGGCCATCGCCGCCTATGAGCGCTACCTCCTGTCGGACGATCGCACCGCAGGAGCGGACAAGCGGATCAAGACCGCGCGCAGCTCCGTGGCGGCCCTCGAGGCGTCCCTGGGTACCCTCGAGGTCACGTGCTCGGAGCGAGGAGCGAGCGTGGTCATCGAGCCGCTCACGCGACCCGAGCCATGCCCGGTCCGGAAGAAGCGGGTTCAGCCCGGCGAATACCTGGTCAAGGTGTCGGCGCCGGGCTGCGTACCGTTCTCGGCGATGGTCGCCGTGGCCGCGGGTGCCACGGTCAGCATCCCCGTACAGCTGATCCAGCTCGCCGGTGTGACAGGGACCAGCGCCACGCCCAAGCCGAGCGCCGCCGAGAGAAGGGAGCACCCGATCTCGGCTACGGCGGCCTTGAGAAGCGAGGGGCACGAGGTGCGAAAGACGGCCGGGGTGGCGCTCATCGCGGTCGGTGGCGCGGGGCTCGTCGGTGCAGCGGTCTTCGCCGGCCTGGGCGCGGGCGTGAATGCCAAGATTGCGCAGGCCAACTCCTTCGCCACTCGAGCCGAGATGGAGAACGCTCAGCGCACGGCGGTGTCGGTCTACAACCCGGCGGCATGGACCTGCCTGGCGGGTGGGGCAGCCGTCCTGGCGACCGGGCTCGCTTTGAGGTTCTGGCCCTCCTCGGACGTGCCTCCCGTCGCTGTCGCGCCACACGACGGAGGCGCCAGCGTCGTCTTCGCCGGTCACTTTCCGTAACAGGCGTGGAAAGAACTATGACTACCTCGTTTCGGGGATGGCTTCTTCTCTTGGCGATCGCGTATGGCGTCGGTCTGACCGTCGCTGGAGGTTGTGCCAAGTCCTTCGAGGAGCTGGCCCCCTTTCCCTGTTCGGGCGATCTCCAGTGCCCGGGCGGCTTCACGTGCGAGCGCGATGCCGGGATGTGCCTGCCAACACCGGCCGCAGGCCGGGACGCGGCGGTACCCGGCGATGACGCTGCCGGAATCAACTTTGGGGACGCGGCCACGTCCGGTTCCCGGGACGCGGCCACGTCTGGCCCCCCGGACGCCGGACCCTGGACCAACCCCCATTGCGAATCGATGCAGTTCGAGACCGGCCGCAACCTCACGGTGACCTGCAATGGCAGCGTGATTGACTTCTCGACCGGCTATTTCACCGGCGGATACATGGTCTCGTGGTCGGACGTTTTCTGTGAGAACCCCTACCTCTTCGCGTTGGACAACGGGCAAGGCGTGCTGCTGGAGTTTCTGGCCTGTCGGAACGACAAGGAATGCCCCCAGTCCATTGTCGACGTGTGCGCCTGGCCGGACTGCCCATACTCGATCTGGATAGTCGACCAGAGCGATAGGATGTTGGGCGTCGTGGACCTTGGTCTGACGGGTATCCTCACCGTCGACGGCTATGTCGTTGGTCGCGAGCGGCCGGAGCTGAGCTTCGGGTGCGTCGGCGATGGTGGCTGTAGCTTACCGGGAGACGAGCCGGACGGCGGCGGCCCGAAATCCTCATGCACGATCAGCGGCACTTTTCGGGAGAGGGCCGTTCACTACTAGCGCTGCCCAGAAGTCGAAGAACAAGGGGCCGCGAGCATCTCGCCCGCGGCCCCCGATCCCCCCACCGCAAATCCATCAGCTCCCGCGACCATCCAATCTGGATAGCAGCGTCTCCTGGGGCAGAACGCCCAGCTGAAGCAGCGCGCAGAACAGCACAATAGGGCTGTGCTGTGCAAGTCGCCCGGACGGACCGTGCGGCAAACCCTGGGAGCCAAGCCGTCGACCTGGATCATCGAGCCGGTCGAGCCGCTGCCGGGTTGGGTCCGGTGGAGCAAGAGGGTGGCCGGCTCTCGGTGGTTGGGAAAGAAAGGCGGAGCCGCCCCAGGATGGCCGACCAGGTGAGGTGTGAGCCTCGTCAGCGGACTCCAGGCACCGGATGCCGAGCGTCGTAGCGGCGAATCACCTCGTCGGTGAGGTCGGCCGAGCCGGGAGCGAAGAGCAACCCGGCCCTGTCCTGGTCGAAGACGAGGAGGAAGCCGGCGTCCGTGGCGAGCTCTCGAACGACCACGGCCAACTCGGAAGAGATCTCTCTGGTCAGCCGCTTCTCTTCGGTGGACAGCTCGGCTTGGGCCTCCTTCCAAGTCTTCGTTGCCTCGGCGAGCTTCCTTTCGAGCTCGGCTCGCTGTCTCCGAGCTTCAGCGTCAGACACAGACCCGTCGCGCGCCGCGTGCTCGAGCCTTGACTGGTCCCGCTCGAGGGAGGTCTGCAAGGCATCGAGCTGCTGCTGCTTCTCGTCGAACTGGTTCTTGAGGAAGGCCTTGGCGTGGCGGCCCTCATCGGTCTGGGCCAGCGCCCGCTCCATGGCGACGTAGCCGATGGGGCCGGAGGCGAGCACGAAGGCGCCGGCTGCCGGAAGCGGCGTCTGCGGCGCTGGCTCAGGGGCCCGGTCGAGGGCTGGCACCTCCGTCGGGCCGGAGGGCTCGTCTGGGTTCTGATCTCCCGCGATGGGCGCTCCCTCTGCGCCGCTTTCAGAAGCAATCGGTGGTGGGAGCAACCGGAATTTCGGACGTCGGAGCTGCTGGCCAACCAGAGAGAGCTTGGATTCCCCGACCACTGACCCGGCCTGTGGAGCGCCACCGGCATCGACCTCCAACGAGTCAGCCGGAGGGGGAGGAGATGCCGATCGAGAGAGCAGCAACCACCCGACAAGCAGGCAAAGGGCGGCTCCCATGGCCAGCAAGACTGCGTTCCGACGGCGGCGCATGGGTCCCCCTGCGGCAGGAGCCACTCTACGGCGACGAGCGCGGAGGATTGCCGGCGCAATTCCTGGTGGTTGGGATGACATGGCTCGGCCGACGGTGCGGTAGGAGGCAGAAGGGGCAGCTAGCCGGAAGACTTGCGACCCTTCGCTGTTCCATCACCCCTCGGCGCCAGGAGAAACGAGCCCGTCCCAGGCGTTCTGGTACCGGCGGCGGTCGTTGACCGGTCAGGGGGTGCGTGATACGCAATCCCCTCTTTTTTCGCGGAGTTGGCCATCATGGCAGACGGTCCGAAGACCCCCGAGAAGGCGCCTCAGAACGACTACAAGGACTCGGTCAATCTCCCCAAGACCGAGTTTCCGATGAAGGCCTCGCTGCCCCAGCGTGAGCCCGTGGTGCTCGAGCGCTGGCAGAAGGAGCGGGTCTACGAGCGCTTGATCGAGCAGAACGAGGGCAAGCCGCTCTTCGTCTTCCACGACGGGCCGCCCTACGCCAACGGCCATATCCACCAGGGCCACATCCTCAACAAGGTCCTCAAGGACATCGTCGTCAAGTACGCCAACATGTCCGGCCGGCTCTCGGAGTTCATCCCCGGCTGGGACTGCCATGGCCTGCCCATCGAGCTCAAGAGCGAGGAGGAGCTGGGCGGTCGCAAGAAGGGCCTGTCCAAGGTGGAGATCCGCAAGGCCTGCCGCGCCTACGCGGGGCGCTTCGTCGACATCCAGCGCGAGGAGTTCAAGCGGGTAGGGGTCTTCGCCCGCTGGGACGAGCCGTACCTGACGATGAGCTTCGACTACGAGGCCAACATCGTCCGCGAGCTGGCGCGCTTCGCCGCCCGCGGGGCGCTGGTGCGCGGCAAGAAGCCGGTCTACTGGTGCATCAAGGACCGCACCGCGCTCGCCGAGGCGGAGGTGGAGTACGAGGACCACAAGTCCCCCTCCATCTACGTCGCCTTCCCGGTGATCGGCGAGCTGCCCGGCGAGGCCTTCAAGGGCAAGAAGGCCGAGCTGGTGATCTGGACGACCACCCCCTGGACGCTGCCCGCCAACCTGGCGATCTCCGCCCACCCGGCGTTCACCTACGTGGTCTACGACCTCAACGGCCGGCTGCTGGTGGTGGCCAAGGACCTGCTGGCCCACTTCCTGGCGGAGTGCGCCCCCGACGAGCTCGACATCCGCGACGTGGCGGTGGCCAACACCTCCGCCGATGCCCATCCCTCGCCCGAGGCGCCGGTCGCCGCGCTCAAGGACCCCAAGAAGATCCTCGGCTACCTGCTGGGCAAGGAGCTGGAGGGCGTGAAGTACCGCCACGTCCTCAACGGCAAGACCTGCCCGGTGATCCTCGGCGAGCACGTGACCACCGAGACCGGCACCGGCCTGGTCCACACCGCCCCCGGCCACGGCGCCGAGGACTACGACGTGGGCCGCAAGTACGGGCTAGAGACCTTGAGCCCGGTGGACGGCGCGGGCCGCTTCACCGAGGAGGCGGGCGAGTTCAAGGACCAGCCCATCTTCGAGGCCAACCCGAAGATCGTGCAGAAGCTGGTGGACCTGAAGGCGCTGCTCTCGGATCCCGCCGCGACGCTCTCGCACAGCTACCCCCACTGCTGGCGCTGCAAGAAGCCCGTCATCTTCCGCGCGACCAGCCAATGGTTCATCTCCATGGA
>JACRCT010000364.1 GCA_016218885.1 Deltaproteobacteria bacterium
GTAGGGCAGCAGGGTGAGGTGGTTGTAGCAGACGTTCTCCGCGCCCACGTCGTACTTCTTCTGCCGGATGGCCTCGAGGAAGGGCAGGCTCTCGATGTCGCCCACCGTGCCGCCGACCTCGTCGATGCAGCAGTCGAGCGAGTCGGCGGTCTGGCGGATGGCCGCCTTGATCTCGTCGGTGATGTGGGGAATCACCTGCACGGTCTTGCCCAGGTATTCGCCCCGGCGCTCCTTCTGGATCACCGCGTTGTAGATGCGGCCGGTGGTGAAGTTGTTGAAGCGGCCCATCTGCGCGGTGGTGAAGCGCTCGTAGTGGCCCAGGTCGAGGTCGGTCTCGGCCCCATCGTCGGTGACGAAGACCTCGCCATGCTGGAACGGGCTCATCGTCCCGGGATCGACGTTGATGTAGGGGTCGAGCTTGAGGTGGGTGATCTCGAGGCCACGGTTCTCGAGCAACGCACCGATCGACGCCGATGCCAGCCCCTTGCCCAGCGAGCTGACGACGCCGCCGGTCACGAAGATGTACTTGGTCCGTTTGGCTCGCACGAGAGTCCTCCGGGTGAGCGCCGCCGCAGATGCGCGGCCGCTTCTGCTGCCATCAACACCGAGCGCGAGGCGCGCCTTCATTGATCGCGGCGGTTGTAGCAACCGGCCCCACGACGGTCAACGCGGCGATCGAAGCCCGGTCCGGACGCCTTGCGGCCTCGGAAACCATTCGCTAAAGCGACGCCCAGGCACCAGGCGACCTCCAGGCGGGCCGGCAGGAGCTGCCTGCGCTCATCCAGGCAGAGAGAACGGAACGCGGGGCAAGGCGAGCCCGGCCACGGGCTGCACAGGTGAGCGAGCGCTCCGAAGGGGAGGGGCCCCTCACATCCGCTGGGTCTGGCTGGCGAGGTCCAGGACCGCATCGACGTAGCGGATGGCCTGGTCGCGGCTCATCTGCTGGGCGATCGCGGAAGGATAGGACACGTATTGGTAGGCATTGACGGCGCTGCCCTCTTCCGGGGCCAGGCCGGTCCTGGACATCTGCAGCACCAGCACCCACTCCCCTTCCTGCTGGACGAAGATGAGCTGATCGACCTCGACCGCCTTGAGGTGGCGGTCATCCGGAGAGCTCGAAAGCTCGACGTCGACCACCTTGAGGTCGAGGGCCACAGGACCCGCGCCGAGGATGATGGCGCGGATAGGGGGGAGGATGCTCGAGCTGATCGTCACCTCGAACTCCCCCGTCTGCTCGATCACCACCTCGTGGAGGATGTCCACGTCGACGATGACGCGCTTGTCCTTGTGGTTGAGATCGTCCTTGCTGGCGATGGTGATTCCTTCGAGAACGCCGGTGTGCGTGCCCGCCACCGTCCTCGCCGTCACCACGCCGGCCGCGTCCGCCAGGGCGCCGCAGCTGAGGTTGGCCGCGGCGCAGAGCAGAGCGAGCGCCGCGAGAGAGAGTCGAGCCATCGACGCCCTCCATCGAATCCGGCTGGCCACTGGAGTTCTCATCTGGCTCTCGTCTTCGGCCCGATTCGGGAGCGTTGGCGGACAGGAGGCGGCCGGTTGGATTCGGCCGTCCGGAACGGCCCGGAATGCTCGCAACTAGCTGCGACGCGCGCGCTTAGGTGTGGGCTTGGCTGTGGTCTTGACTGCCTTCCGGGACTTGGCCGTGGTCGGCTTGGGCGCGAGGCGAGAGGCCTGCTGCCCGCTGAGGAACTCGGCGATGCGGCTATCGGCCTTGCGCAGGCGCCGCGACAGGAGCCGGCAAACGTTCTGCAGCACGATGGTGAAGGCGAAGTTGTCCTCCTTGAAGAGCTGATAGAGGTCGAAGTTGTTGAGCGAGTAGGTGACGGTGCGCCCGCGGGCCTCGACGTTTGCCGAGCGCGCCTCGAGCTCGACGAGGGCCATCTCGCCGAAGCACTCGCCGCGGCCCAGCCGCACGATGGGAACCGGGCGGCCCACCTTGTTGGTGCGCAGGACCTCGACCTCACCCTGCTCGACAAGGAACATGGTCCGGCCAAGCTCCCCCTCGGCGCAGATGACCGCGTCGGGGGCGAAGGCTTGGCGCTTGAGCACCTTGATCACGCTCTCCAGGGAACGGCCTTCCAGCCCGGCGAGCACGGGGACAGACTGCAGGAAGTGGCGCAGCTTGGGATTGGAGTTCATGGCGGCCATCATCGGCTGGGCCTGCCTCCCGCTGCAACCGGTACGGGCGAGGGACAGAAGCGGCAGGTGGAGAAGGAGGGCAAGGGAGGGAAGCGGCAGGTGGAGAAGAAGGCCTCCGCCTGAACCTGGGCCTAAGTGGGTCTGAGCTTGGGCCTCGGCCTCCCCCTGCCCCCTTCCGGAGACACTTGAGAAGGACCTTCGTGCCGGGAGGGGGAGACTGAAGAGCGGGGCGTGGGTAGTGAAGATCCTCCCGATCGGGAAGGTCTTCGCTACCCACGCCCTTAATCCCAGCCGGAGATCAAGATGAGCAACGCCCGATCGCCCCCTCCCGAAGTGCCCGACCCTCCCTAGAGTGACTCGGGAGGGGGAAGGGGGGAGGCAGGGAGGCCCCCCTTCGCCACCCGGACCCGACGCGAGCCTTGCATCGCCACTGGCAGGCTCTACACTCCCCGGCCCTCTCGGAGGAGGCTCATCCAGCCATGGAATGGCTCGTTGCGTTGTTCAGGCCGGAGGCGGGCGGGCATGCGTCGGTCGCGCACTCGATCCTCATCCTGGCTCTCGTTGCCGCGGTCGGTCTCTTCATAGGCTCCTTGAAGATCCGGGGCTTGAGCCTGGGGGTGGCAGGAGTCCTGTTCGCGGGCATCGCTTTTGGTCACTTCGGACTGGGTATCTCCCCTGAAGTGCTCGAATTTGCTCGCGAATTCGGTCTCATCCTGTTCGTCTACACCATCGGCATGCAGGTCGGACCGGGCTTCTTCAGCTCACTGCGCCGCCAGGGCCTGCGCCTGAACCTGCTCGCCGGGTCCGTGGTCGTGCTGGGCGTCCTGGTCACCATCGGGCTGTTTCTGTTCGGGGGCGTGAAGCTGCCTGCCGCCGTCGGCCTCTTCTCCGGCTCCACCACCAACACCCCCAGCCTCGCCGCCGCCCAGCAGGCGATGCAGGACACGGTCACCTCCGCCGACCTGCGCGCGCTCCCCGGCCTCGGCTACGCCATCGCCTATCCCTTCGGCGTGCTGGGGATCATCTTGGTGATGTACGCCCTGCGCGGCGTGTTCCGCATCGACGTCGCGAAGGAGAGCCAGATCTTCACCCGCGCCCAGGAGGAGGGCCGGCCCCAGCTCTCGCGGATGAACCTCGACGTGCAGAATGCCAACCTCGACGGCCTGTCCCTCAAGGAGGTTCCCTTTCCGCTGGACAGCGGCGTGGTCGGCTCGCGCATCCGGCACGCCGGCAAGGTCGCCAGCGTGACCCCGGAGACGCGGCTCGCGGTGGGCGACACCATCCTCGCGGTGGGACCGAAGGAGGGCTTGGAGAAGCTGCGCATCGTCGTCGGCGCCGAGAGCTCCATCGACCTGCGCGAGATGCCCTCGAGCGTCACCTCACGGCGGATGATCGTCACCCACAAGTCCGCCATCGGCCGCCCGGTCACCGAGCTCAACGACGTGGTGCGCCAATTCGGCGTCACGATCACCCGGGTCAGCCGCGCAGACATCGACCTGCCTGTCTCGCCCCAGGTGCGACTCAACTTCGGCGACCAGCTCCTGGCGGTCGGCGAGCAGGAGGGGCTGGATCGCGCCGCGGGCGAGGTGGGCGACCAGCCCAAGGCGCTCAATCACCCCATGCTGGTGCCGGTGTTCGTGGGCATCGCCCTGGGGGTGATCGTCGGCAGCTGGCCGCTCTTCTTCCCCGGAGCGCCCGCGGCGGTGAAGCTGGGCCTGGCCGGTGGTCCGCTGCTGGTGGCCATCGCCCTCTCGCGCATCGGCAAGCTGGGCCCGCTCGTCTGGTACATGCCGATCAGCGCCAACTTCATGCTCCGCGAGGTGGGCATCGCGCTCTTCCTGGCGTGCGTGGGGCTCAAGTCGGGAGACCGCTTCGTCGCCACGCTGGTCCAGGGCGACGGGCTCAAGTGGATGGGGCTCGCCGCGCTGATCACGGTCGTCCCGCTGATCCTCGTCGGCCTCTTCTCTCGGCTGGTCTACAAGATGAACTACCTGTCCCTGTGCGGGCTGCTCGCCGGCAGCATGACCGACCCCCCGGCGTTGGCGTTCGTCACCCAGGTCTCCGGCTCGGAAGGGCCCTCCATCGCCTACGCCACGGTGTACCCGCTCACCATGTTCCTGCGCGTGTTGTCGGCCCAGTTCCTGGTGATCTATCTGCTGTAGCCCAGGTAGCACGGCGGCGCCGCCCCAGCTCCGGGACGGCGCCGCGGGTTTCTGCGTGCTTCCCAAATGCCGCTGGAGCTACGTGACCTCAGAGGCGAAGGCCGCGGGCGAGAGCGGAGCGTCGGTGGCGGCCTGCACGAAGTCCGGCCAGTGCTGGCTCATGCCGGGCTTGAAGATCTTGGTCTTGAGGTACTCGCCGAAGTCCTTGCGGCCATTGAAGGAGAGGGACGAGGTGGGGCCGGTGTGGTTGGCCATCTTGGCGAGCTGGGCGCGCATCTGAGCCGCGAAGAGCTCTCCCAGCACGTAGTTGTGGTAGTAGACCGGCGCGATGGTGAAGTGCGGCTTGGACGCCCAGTCCGGCTGGTCGCGGCCCGCGGGGCGCTTCAGTCCCTGATAGCGCTCCACGATGTCCCACCACAGCTTGTTCAGGTCCTGGTCAGGCTTGGCGTAGAGCTCCTTCTCGAAGCGCAGCATCACCATGCCCCAGCGCACGAAGATGAGCTGCTCGCGCCGGCGCTGCTCGAGGATGTCCTTCTCCATCTTCGCCAGCTTCTTGGGGTCGGCGCCGGCGTACTCCTTGAGCCACAGCGGGTTCTTGGCCAACGCCCCGAAGAGCATCGCCACGCCCTCGGTGGTGAGGATGTGCGCCGCCTCGCGCTGGTTGTGGAGCATGCTCTGGTCGATGCCGGTGTAGTAGAGCGCGTGCCCCATCTCGTGGAGCATGGTCTCCATCCACTGGTTGGTGGGCTTGACGTTGAGCAGGGTGCGCACGTCGTCCTTGCGGTCGAAGGTGATGCAGAAGGCGTGCTGGTTCTTGCCCTCCTTCTCGTAGAAGTCGCTGCGAGCGGCGATGGGCCGCATGTCCAGGCCGATCTCGTCGTAGAAGCGCTGGGTGAAGGCGGCGATGTCCTCCTTCTTCTTGTCCTTGAAGAAGTCGTCGAGGTCCGCCTTCTCCATCGGGGGAGCGTCCTGGAAGAAGGGGTTGGAGTAGTGCCAGGGCATCAGCTGCTCGGGCTTGACCTTGAAGCGCTTGGCCACCTCGGCATCGAGCTTCTTCTTCATGTCGGCGTAAGGGCCGTCGGTGAGCTTCTCCAGCTCGTCAAAGAGGGGGAGCAGGAGCTTGGGGTCGTGCTCCTGCAGCCGCACCTGCATGTCCCAGTAGTCCTCGTAGCCCAGGGCCTTGGCGGCGAGGTTGCGCACCTTGGCCAGCGCGACGAGCTTCTGAGCCACCTGCGCGCCGACGGCCTTGCTGGCCTCCCACGCCGCCTGGCGTTTCTTCACGTCCTTCTCCTTGCGCAGCACGTCGAGGAGGTCGTTGTTGGTGAGCTTCTTTCCGCCCACCTCGGCCCGGTAGGTGTTGAAGGCCTGCTCGATCTCCGCCTGGGCCTTGGCCATGGCCTCGAGCGTCTCCTTGGGGAGCTGGTTGCCCTTGAAGGCGAGATCGGCCAGCTCGAGCGAGCGCACGGTCTCGGGCTTGAGCTGGTCCTTCTCGGCGAGCAGCCTGACGATCTCCTGGTAGCGCGCCGCGTCGGAGTGCAGCAGCTTCATCTCCAGGTCGGCGGCGGCGGAGAGGTCGAAGTCCTCCTTCTTGCCGGACAGAGCCGCGGTCCAGTAGGTGCTCGCCGCCGCATTCTCCAGGCGGGCATAGTCCGTCAGGTAGGCCTTCAGGAGCGCGTCGGCCCGCTCCTGGGCCGAGGGTGGTGGCGGCTTGGCAGGGTTGGACGTCACCGGGTCATCCTTGGCCGGCGCGGAGGTGGGCTTGGTGGAAGCGCAGCCGGCCAATGCGAGCGCCGACAGCAAGGGGAAAAGGGAAAGAAGGCTCTTGTGCATGCGTCTCCTCGGGTCATGAGGGGCGCCCATTCTGCGTCAAGCCGGCCTGTAGGGCGAGCAGACTCGTGTGCACCGCGCGCGGGCGCCGTCCGGTGCTGCGCGCGAGCGGACCTTCAGGCGCCCGAAGGTCGCTCGCAAGGGTGCCCGCTCCTCGAGGAGCTCCCGAGACCGAAAAAGGTCCGGCGGAGAGCCAAAAGATCTTCGCTACCTACGCCGCGCTCTTCAGTCATCCCCTCCGCGCACCGAAAGAGATCTTCGCCACCTTCGCCGCGCTCTTCAGTCATCCCCTCCGCGCACCGAAAGAGATCTTCGCTACCCACGCCCCGCTCTTCAGCCATCCCCTCCGCGCACCGCAAGAGATCTTCGCTACCCAGGCCCCGCTCTTCAGTCATCCCCTCCGCGCACCGCAAGAGATCTTCGCTACCCACGCCCCGCTCTTCAGTCATCCCCTCCCGGCCCGCCCGATCCTTCCTCAAGTGACTCCGGGAGGGGGTAGGGGGAGGCCGAGGCCCAGGCCCAGGCCTATGCAACGCTTTGACCGCCTTGACGCGGCGGGTGCCCCGAAGGTATCTGGTCCACATGCCATCTCCTGCCGGAACCGCACCCAGGTACAAGCGCGTTCTCCTCAAGCTTTCGGGCGAGGCGCTGATGGGCAAGGGGGCCTACGGCATCGAGCCGGGGACGCTCCAGGGGATCGCCCAGCAGGTCAAGGAGATCGCCGACCTGGGCGTGCAGGTGGCGGTGGTCATCGGCGGAGGCAATATCTTCCGGGGGATCTCGGGAGACACGCTGCGCCTGGACCGCGCCAGCGCCGACTACATGGGCATGCTCGCCACCTGCATCAACTCGCTCGCGCTCCAGGGCGCCTTGGAGGCCATCGGCACTTCGACCCGGGTGCTCTCGGCCGTGGAGATGAGGGCGGTGGCCGAGCCCTACATCCGCCGGCGGGCGCTGCGCCATCTGGAGAAGGGCCGGGTGGTCATCTTCGCTGCCGGGACCGGCAACCCCTACTTCACCACCGACACCGCGGCGTCCCTGAGGGCGATGGAGATGGGCGCCGAGGTGATCATGAAGGCCACCAAGGTCGACGGGGTCTATACCGCCGACCCGAAGAAGGACCCCAAGGCGGTGCGCTTCAAGCAGCTGGCGTACATCGAGGCCCTGCAGCGAGAGCTGAAGGTGATGGACGCCACCGCCATCTCGCTGTGCATGGACAACAACCTGCCGATCCTGGTCTTCGATCTCACCGTCCCCGGCACCATCCGCCGGGCAGTGATGGGAGAAGACGTGGGAACGGTCGTCGGCAACCTCTCCACCATCCTCGCAGGGGGCTAGAGCGCCATGGCAATCATCGACGATGTCGCCAATGACTTGAAGGGTCGCATCGACAAGACGCTGGACGACTTGAAGAAGGAGTTCGCGCGGGTTCGCACCGGGCGGGCCAACCTGGCCATCCTCGATGGCGTCCGGGTGGACTACTACGGCGCTCCGACGCCCCTGAACGGCGTGGCCAACATGACCGTCGCCGATCCCCGGCTGATCATCGTGCGGCCGTGGGACAAGAAGACGCTGCCCGCGATCGAGAAGGCCATCCGCGAGGCGAACATCGGCATCAACCCGATGAACGACGGCGACATCATCCGCCTGCCGATCCCCCAGCTCACCGAGGAGCGCCGCAGGGACATCGTCAAGCAGTGCAAGACGAAGGGCGAGGACCACAAGATCGCCATCCGCAACGAGCGCCGCGACGCCAACGAGATGCTGAAGGAGTATCAGAAGGACGGCGAGATCACCGAGGACGAGCTCAAGAAGGGCGTCGAGCGGGTGCAGAAGGAAGTCGACACCGGCATCACCAAGGTCGACGAGATCGTCTCCAAGAAGGAGAAAGAGGTCATGGAGGTCTGACCTCCATCCGTGCCCTCGACGCTGCAGCAGGGGAGGGGCCCTCATGGTGAGCGGTGCAGACGGGACACGCCGCCGCTTCAGGATCCTGCTGGTCGACGACGAGCGCTCGGTGCGCACGGTCTCGGCCGAGCTCATCCGCACCTTGGGCTACGAGGTCCTGGCCGCCGAGAGCGGCCAGGAGGCCTTGGAACTGTGCCGCCAGGTCGGGGGGCGCATCGACGCGGTGCTGCTCGACGTGCTGCTTCCCGGGACGTCTGGCCCCGAGCTCTACGAGGCGCTACAGGCCGTCGCGCCGAGCGCCAGGGTCGTCCTCTGCTCGGGGACGCACCAGGACCCCGATGCGCAGGCGCTGATCGCCTCCGGCAGAGCCGACTTCCTGGAGAAGCCCTACACGGCCGTCGCGCTGGCCGAAGCCCTGGCCGAGGCAGTGAGGTGGGGAGAGGCGTGAGGCTGGCTCTGGATATCCCTCAGTGCTTGATGCAGTAGAGGACCGCGACGTTCTTGGGTCGCGACTCAGAGCTCAGGCGCGGCCCGCCGCTGACGCCGTCGCTGGTAGGGGCGCCCACTGAAACGCTGGCGCTCCCGAAGTACTGCACCACGCTCGCTCCGCCCTGGCTCAGGCCCTGCCATGCAGTGTCCTTCTTGGCATCGGTACTGGCCGAGTGGTTGTGGCCCTGGAACGCGTCCTCCTGCCGGGTTCCGACCGCGTCGCCCAGCGTGCCGTCGCCGCGATTGGCGCGGATCGCGCTGTCGGGATCGGTCGCCGCCCCGTGGGCCCAGCCGCGCAGGAACTGCCCGCGGTAATCCGGAAGATAGAAGGTCGTCGTGCCGTTGCCTGCTCCGTACATGGTGCCGATGGCGGCGAAGAGCGCGGCGTAGGTCGTTCGGTTGGCGGAGCTGCCGTCGGCGACGATCCATCCCTCGGGGCAGGCGTCCTGGGCGAAGGCCATCACCGCTCCGGCAGGTACGCCGCCGCTGGATGCCGGGCCGGTCCAGTGTCCGCCCGAGTCGATGACCTGCGTGCCGTTCACCGAGACGCTGGTGGCATCCACCGCTCCGCCCTTCACGTCCTTGGCGCGCTGTGCGCTGAGGGCGTAGGCGACCGAGGCGATCCGCTGGCGCGGAGTGAGCGTCACCCCGCCCACGCTCACCTCGAGCCAGCGCTCGGCGCCGTCGAAGAGGGATGATGGCAGGCTGGTGACGTCACCGAGGAAGGTGGCGTAGAAGCCGCTCGTCACCGCCAGCTGCTGGGTCTCGGTCCACAGCTTCTGGCCACCCGTGGCCGTGTCGAAGATGGAGAAGATGATCGTCTGGGGCCCGGTCTCCGGCGTCCCGTCGGACTTGACCAGTCGTCCCTGGTAGCCGAGCTTCGCCGGTGCCTGGGCCAGAGCCGAAGCTGTAATCGACGCGGAGCAGAGCGCGACGAGCAGACAAAGCTGGTTGAGCCTCATGGTTCCTCCATTGAAGTTCGAGCGCAGGGCGATATTGGACCAGATCCTGACCTAAAAAGCGCGGCGGGCAGGCAGAGGGGCTCAAGGCCTCCTGGCGGTGCGGCTTCGCGCGCCGGGGAGGGGATTTCCCTGAATCCAAGGCCCGCGGAGAGGGCGATGCTCGCCCACGGCTCCCTGGCCTCGGATGGACCGGACGCAGATGAAGTCACTCGCTCTCTGCGCTTCGTCAGAGGAGGATCGCCGTGCCCAAGGTGTGCGCTGCGCGAAGTTGCCACCAAGCGAGTCGATGGTGCGCTGAGCACACGGCCGACATTCCGACCGCTTGTCGAAGGGCGACGGACCCTCGCTCACGAGGGTCCGGTGAACAAGATCGGCGGCCAACGCCTCTCTAGGCCGGAACGCAGTGGAGAAGCGTTTCGACCGAGTAGCCGCCTATTCGCCCCCGCCGTCGCCGCCATCGCCGCCGTCGCCACCATCGCCGGCGCCGTCCGAGCCGTCGGCGCCGTCAGTGCCGTCGGCACCCATGCCGTCGCCAAAGCCGCCGTCGTCGCCGAAGCCGCCGACGTCACCCATGTCACCCATGTCACCCATGTCGCCGAGGCCCATGTCGCCGAGGCCGATGTCGCCGAGGCCGATGTCGCCGAGGCCGATGTCGCCGAGGCCGATGTCGCCGAGGCCGATGTCGCCGA
>JACRCT010000365.1 GCA_016218885.1 Deltaproteobacteria bacterium
CATCGACGAGGTGAGCCGGCATCCGAAGTCGATTACCGGGGCCTACCTGTCGGGCCGGCAGGTGATCACCGTGCCCGAGCAGCGCCGCGCGCCCGGGAAGGCACGGCTCCGGGTGGAGGGAGCGGCCGAGAACAACCTGAAGGGCCTCGACGTGGACTTCCCGCTGGGGCTCTTCGTGGCGGTGACCGGCGTCTCCGGCGCGGGCAAGTCCACCCTGGTCAACGACATCCTCTACCCTGCCCTCGCCCGCAGCCTCTACGACACCCGGGAGAGCCCGGGCCATCACAAGGCGATCAAGGGCCTGGAGCACCTGGACAAGGTCATCAACATCGACCAGCGGCCCATCGGGCGCACTCCACGCTCCAACCCGGCGACCTACACCAAGCTCTTCGACTCCATCCGCGAGCTCTTCGCCCAGACCCCCGAGGCGCGCACCTACGGCTATGCCCCGGGACGCTTCAGCTTCAACGTCAAGGGCGGTCGCTGCGAGGAGTGCGAGGGCGGCGGGGTGAAGCTGGTGGAGATGCACTTCCTCCCCGACGTCTACGTGACCTGCGAGGCCTGTGGCGGGCACCGCTTCAACGAGGCCACGCTCAGGGTGCACTTCAAGGGCAAGAGCATCGCCGAGGTGCTGGACATGAGCGTGCGCGAGGCGCTGGAGCACTTCGCGGTGCACAAGGACATCGTGCGCGTGCTCACCACCCTCTCCGACGTGGGCCTGGGCTACATGAAGCTGGGCCAGAGCTCGACCACGCTTTCGGGGGGCGAGGCGCAGCGCATCAAGCTCTCGCGCGAGCTGGCCAAGACCGCCACCGGCCGCACGCTCTACGTGCTCGACGAGCCCACCACCGGCCTGCACTTCGACGATATCCAGAAGCTGCTCTCGGTGCTCAACCGCCTGGTCGAGTCCGGCAACACGGTGGTGGTCATCGAGCACAACCTCGACGTCATCAAGTGCGCCGACTGGCTCATCGACTTAGGCCCCGAGGGCGGCGACGCCGGGGGACGGCTGATCGCCCAGGGCTCGCCCGAGGCCGTGGCCCGCATCAAGGAGAGCGCTACCGGCCAATACCTCAAGCGCGCGCTGGCGGGACATGCCGCGGTTCCACTGAGGGCTGCGGTGGAGTAGGCGTACCGAGCCAGCCAGCCTCTCCGCGTTGCCGGCAGGCCGCTCTGGAGGCGGCCCGCCCCCCGGGCAGGGCTCCGAAGCCAGGCGTCACGCTCATCGACACATTTGGCCAGACATGCCAGCCCCGTTCCTGGCGGATCGCGAGGTCGTCGCTCGCTTCCTCCGCGACCACGAGCACGAGCTGATGCAGCGCTGGGAGCGCTACGCCGCGGAGTGCGTGCCCAAGGCCAGGGAGGTTTCGCCCGAGGAGTGGCGAGACCACATGCCGCTGCTCATCCGGCGGCTGATCGAGCTTGGCGAGACGGTGGCGGGCGGCGCGGCGCCGCACCCGAGTGGCGCCCCCGAGGCGGTGGCGGTCCAGCGGCTCGGCCTGGGAGTCGACCTCGCGCAGCACCTGGACGAGCTCATGCTGCTCAGGCTTGCCGTCATGAAGCTCTGGCGCGAGATCCATCCCCACGCCGAACCCGAGGAGGCCGACGTCCTCGAATTCCTCGTCGACTACCTCATCCGCGACACGGCGGTCCACTACGTCGAAGCGCGCGACCGAATCCTGCGCGCGCTCGACCGGGTGAGCCAGGTCGCTCTCGAGAGCCGAGATCGCGACCAGTTCCTGCACCAGCTCATCGGGATCATCCTCGAGGAGGACCGGAGCGTGGATTCGGCGAGCCTCCTCGTACGCGAGGGGGACGAGCTGCGGCTGCGGGCCACGGTCGGCCTGGAGGCCCAGCGCGACCGCCACTTCGCGCTGCGAGTGGGCGAGGGCTTCGCGGGCCGGATTGCCGCCGAGCGCAAGCCGCGCCTGCTGCACCAGTCGGAGATCTCCGACGGAATCCGGGTCAAGAGCCCCGAGCTGCGGGCGCTGGGGCTGCGCGTGCTCTACGGCATCCCCATCCTCCACGGCGAGGACCTGATCGGCGTGCTGCACGTCGGCTCCCGCCAGGCGGAGGACCTCTCGCCGCTGATCATTCAGCTCCTCCAGACAATCGCCGGTCGCGCGGGTATGGCGATCGCGAAGCAGCAGGAGCAGGAGGAGATAGAGCGCGACCAGGCCGCCGTCCGGCGGGCTGGGGTGCGGGTGGGCCTCGTTCTCGAATCCATCGCTGAGGGCTTCATGGGCGCCGACCTCGACGGCCGAGGCACCTTCGCCAATGCCGCCGCGCTCAGGCTGCTCGGCTACGAGCTGCCCGCGGACCTGGTGGGCAAGCACCTCCACCCGCTCATCCACCATACTCGGGCCGACGGTCGCCCCCATCGTCAGAGAGAATGCCCGGTCATGCGCTCGCTGCGCACCGGCGAAATCCAGCACCTGCGAGAGGAGGTGCTCTGGCGCCGCGACGGCTCGCCTTTGTGGGTGGAGCTCCGGTCGTACCCGGTCCTCGAAGGCGGAAGGGTCGGCGGCGCGGTGCTCTCCTTCGTGGACATATCAGAGAAGCGACAGATCGATGCCGAGCGCCGAGCAGCCTTGGAGGAGGTCGAGGCCGAGCGCCAGCGGCTGCGCACGGTGCTGGAGCGCCTGCCGGTGGGGGTTTCGATCGCCGAGGCCGGCGGGAGGATCGTCGGCACCAACCCCGGCCTCCAGCAGGTTTTCGGAGTTGCACCCGGCCAGATCCGCTCCCTCGCCGACCTGAGCGATCTCCGGGCGCGGAATTCCGAGACCGGCAGGGCGCTCCAGACCGAGCAGTGGGGTCTGGCCCGCGCCTTGCGCTCGGGGGAGTCGTCCGCGGGGGAGATCATCGACATCGAGCGGCGCGACGGAACCCGGGCGACCATCCTCCACAGCGCTGCCCCGATTCGCGGTCGCGGGGGACGCATCGTCGGCGCTGTCTCGGTCACCCAGGACATCACCGAGCGGCGCGCTCTGGAGGTCGAGCTTCGCCGACAGCGTGCCGAGCTCGACGCCGTCCTGGGGGCGATTGCCGACGGGCTGATCGTCTTCGGCCCCGACGAGAGGGTTCTGCGCGTCAACGATGCGGCAGCCCGCATGCTCCCCGGGGGCTTCACGCCCGAGCGGCGTGCGCTGCGGATGCGGGAGCGGGTGCAGGGCTGGACCTTCCTCGACGTCGAGGGGCGCGTGATCGAGGTGGAGGATCTCCCAGCGATGCGGGCCCTGCGTGGTGAGGTCGTACGCTCAGTGGTGTTCCAGGTTCGGATGCCAGGAGGCGGAGCGAGCGCCTGGCTCTCGACCAGCGCGGCCCCAATACGCGGTGCGAACGGGAGGATCGCCGGCGCGGTGCTGTCACTGGCGGACGTCACGACCCTTCGACGGCTACAGGAGCAGCAGCAGACCCTCATCCGCATGGTCTCTCACGACCTGCGCACTCCGCTGGGGACCATCCTCCTTCAGGCAGAGCTGCTGCGGCGCGCGGGCGGCGAGGCCGGTCGCCGTGGAGAGACGCTCTTCCTCTCCGCCCACCGCATGGAGGTCATGCTCAAGGACCTCGTCGATACCGCGCGCTACGATACCGGGCAGCTCGCCCTCGAGGTGCAGCCGGTGGAGATGGCCGGGTTCCTCGACGAGCTGCGCACCCGATTCGCCGGGGTGCTGGACATGGAGCGGGTCCAGACCAAGCCACCCTTGGGGCCTGCGCGGGTGCTGGCCGACCCGGACCGCTTGGAGCGGATCCTCGTCAACCTGCTCAGCAACGCCCTGAAGTACTCGACACCGGGTACTCCGGTGAGGCTGGCATGGCGACCGGAGGGGGGCGGCGTGAGGCTGATGGTGGCAGATCAAGGCGTGGGCATCCCCGCCGGGGAGCTCAAGAGCATCTTCGACCGCTACTTTCGCTCGCAGCGCACCAAGAGCACCGAGGGCCTCGGGTTGGGCTTGTCCATCACCCGAATGCTCGTCGAGGCCCACGGCGGGTCGATCTCCGCCGAGAGCCGGGTCGGTCAGGGGAGCACCTTCAGCTTCTGGCTGCCTGCAGCGAAAGAGGGCTCCCCTTCGACGTTGTCCGGCCCCAGCGCCCCTCCCCCGCTCTGAGCCCCGCGGGCAAGATGGACCCCTCCACCTGGCGAGACCAGGCAACGCGAAGCTCGCTGCGGCCGCCTGGATTCGCGCCATTCCCGCCAGGCGAATGCCCTATCG
>JACRCT010000349.1 GCA_016218885.1 Deltaproteobacteria bacterium
GGCGAGCCCGAGACCCCGGTGCTGCCCAAGCCCTGGAGCCGTGAGCGCCTGCAGGAGCTGATCTTCCCGAACGTGCTCGAAGCAGCCTGAGGCCAGCCGGAGGGGACCTTTCCGGTGCCCCTCTGCCTGGGCGTACCCGGGCTTCCTCGAGGAGCCTGCTTGCCGCTTCCAAGACCGCCCGCCTATCCTCGATCGCCTTTCGATCAAGGAGCTGGCGATGCTCGAGAAGCTGGAGCGCTCGACCCATTACGCCTACCGCAGCGCGCGCCTGGTGCGGAACATGGTCACGGGCCGGCCCATCCACTGCAACCTGCAGGTGACCTACCGCTGCAACTTCAAGTGCGCGATCTGCGATTTCTGGAAGAGCGAGCACCGCCAGGCCGACGAGCTGTCCGTCGAGGACATCCGGCTGATGGGCCGCAAGCTCAACGAGCTGGGGACCCTCATCATCTCGCTGGCGGGCGGCGAACCGCTCATCCGTGAAGACCTGTGCGAGATCATCCGCGTCCTCAACGCGGAGGGGCATTTCCCCATCCTCATCACCAACGGCTGGTTCGTGAACGAGAGCCTGGCCAAGGACCTGTCCCAGGCGGGGCTGCAGGAGATCTCGGTCTCGGTGGACTACGCCAACCCCCAGAAGCACGACGCCCAACGCGGCCTGGCGGGCTCCTGGGACCGGGCGGTGCACGCCCTGGAGCTGCTCAACCGCTACCGCACCAGCCGCACCAATCGCGTCCACATGATCACCGTCCTGATGGACGACAACCTGGATGAGATCGAGCCGCTCATCCGCCTCGCCCGGGACATCGGGGTGACCTACATGGTCAACCTCTACTCCTGGAACCGCGGGACCAAGGCCCGCCGGCTGCCAGGGCAGAGCGTGACGCGGCGTCTGCTCGACCTCAAGCGCCAGTATCCCGAGTTCATCTCGCTGACGAGCTATCTCGAGCAGATGGACCAGGCCATCGCCGACGGGGGAATCGGCAACTGCCAGACGGGCAAGCTGCTGATGAACATCGACAGCAAGGGCGACGTCGCCCGCTGCACCGAGACGCTGGACGAGCCAGTAGGCAACCTCCTGAAGGAGGACGTCCACGCGATCTACCGCAAGCTCCTCGAGCGGCAGCGCACCCGCGACTGCGCCCAGTGCTGGACGAGCTGCCGCGGCTTCGCAGAGTCATTGTCCAAGGCTCCTCGCGCGCGTCAGCTCAAGGAGTTCCTGGTCTCGGTGAAGCCGCACTAGCCCTGCTTTCGCATCTTGAGCCCGTCTTTCGAGTGGCCTGGGCTGCGTAAGCTCGCCAAGCCACTCGAAAAACGGCGATCTGGGTACTGTGTAGTCGCAAGCTCCATGGTGGAAAGAATGCGGTGCCGGAGCCCGGTCATGTCCCCACGCCACGTCTTTCCCCTCGCCTCGCTCGCTCTGTGGACGCTGGCTGCGTGCGTGGACGGGCACGTTCCGGAGGTCGACCAGGCCGGCGCGGAGCGGCTGCTGAGCTCCCCGCGCGGCGCCGTGGTCATCGACTTGCGGGAAGGCCAAGCCGCTGGACGGGACATTGGGGGCTCGATCTCCGGCGCGCTGCGAGTGGGGCTCGATGAGCTCGACGGCTACCTGTCGCGGGCCGACCTCGCACGCGACACGCCTCTGCTCATCGTCTGCGACCGAGGCGTGCTCTCGCAGGCCGGAGGAACCCTGGCGCTGGGCCGCGGGTATCGCCAAGTCTTCAGCCTGCGGGGAGGCATGGATGCCTGGAAGGGCACGGTTGGCGCGCCCGCCGAGCCGATTCCCGCCCAGCTGCGACGGCCGCCGATCCTCCAGGCGACCTGGCTGGAGCAGCTGCTCACGGTGGTCTTCGGCATCGGCATCAAGGCGACCTACATGACGCTGTCCCTGGTGGCGGCGGCCATCCTCTGGCGCTCGCGCGAGAAGGGGTTGGTGCTCATCCGCCAGGCCATGCTCGCCTTCTTCTTCGGCGAGGGGATGTGCGCGGTGAACTTCCTGTTCGCCTCAGGCGAGTCAGACGCCATCGAGCTCTTCCACGGGCTGGGCATGGTGGGGATGGGCATGCTGCTGCCCTGGGGCCTGATGCGGTTGGCCGACGAGCGCGTCCTGCGCTACGAGGACCCGACGGCCGCCTGCGTCGTGCAGCGCCTGTGCGGACGTTGCTGGAAGCGCGATCCGGTGGGCTGCGGGGTACAGCGCCTGTTCCTGCTGCTCGCCCCGGTGGTGGGCCTGACCGCGCTGCTGCCGCTGGGGGCGACGCTGACTCCGGTGAAGGTCGAGGTGCCGGTCTTCGGGGACACCTTCATCGACCAGGTCAGCCTGCCCTTGCAGATCGTCGAGTTCCGGCTCTATCCCATCCTCGCCTGCGCTCTTCTCTTCGTGTCGTTCCTGCTGCTTCTGGGCGGCCGGCGCGCCTTCGCATGGTCACAACCCTTCTTCTTCGCCGGGTTCGGGCTGGTGACCTTCACGCTCATGCGCTTCTTCCTGCTGACCGCCTTCCGCGACCGCATCGTGTGGGCCGACGCCTGGGAAGAAGCGACCGAGTTCGTCGCCATCGCCTTCGTGTTGTGGTTCCTGTGGGTCTTCCGTTCCCAGCTCGGTGTGTTGCAGTTCCTGGGACGCCAGAGGTCCGCTGGCGGCCAGGACGCGCCGCGACCCGGGTAGCGGCGGCACGGAAGCCCCGGACGAGGTCCTTGCGCCAAGCAACTCCCCCTCCTGCTTGGACGACAATGCCTCGATGCACCCTGTTCGGGCGCGTGGCCGCCGCCCTTGAGGAAGAACGCCATGGGAGCTCCTCTTCACCGCGCTTGCGCCCTGCTGGCCGTCCTCACAGGGGCCTTTCCCGGCGCGGCGCTCGCGGTCCCCTGCCCCACCACGCTCCCCGTCCTCTTCATCGTGCAGGACAAGTCGGGTTCGATGGGCGAGGTGCCCACCCCGAGCTGCGCGACCTGCCCGACCAAGTGGGAGTCGTCGACGACCGCGGTCACGAACATGACCACGCGCTTCGCCAACCGCTTCGACTTTGGATTGGAGCTGTTCCCTGCGGGCTCGAGCTCCTGCTCGGTCGGCACGGTGGTGGCGCAGGTCCCGTCTTCGCCGCAGGTGATCCACAACCACTACTCGTGGGAGTCGCCGGTGGGGGCGACGCCCACCGCGGCGAGCCTCACCTCGGCCAAGGACTACCTGAGCTCGCTCCACCTGCAGGTCCCGGCCCACGTGCTGCTCATCACCGACGGCATGCCCAACTGCAACTACTGGCTCGATCGCAACACCTGTGTCTGGAGCATGGGCGGTTGCGATCCCTCGAGCTGCGCCGGCTCCTCGTGCCTGGATGATGCCGCGACCGAGCAGGCCGCCGCCGCCGTGCTGGCTGCGGGCTTCAAGGTGTTCGTGGTGGGCTTCGGCGCCAATGCGGTGGGCAGCAACCAGGCAGTCCTCAACCGTGTCGCCCAGGCCGGCGGGACGGGTCAGGCCTACGCCGCCACCGACGAGCAGTCGCTCTCCACGGCCCTGGAGACCATCGCCGCCCAGGTCGCCAACTGCTGCGTCGACGTCTGCACCCAGGGGGTCCAGCAGTGCAGCCCCACCGGCGACCAGCAACGCTGCCAGTTCGATTCCGCTCAAGGCTGCACGGCCTGGGTGACCTCGGCCTGCCCTCCCCGCTCGGTCTGCTCCAACGGAGCCTGTGTCGCCTGTGCCGATCAGTGCGCCACCCTCGACGCCACCCGGTGCAACGGCGACTCGGCCCAGCGCTGCATCGCTGGCGCCGGCGGCTGCTACGCGTGGTCGAAGATCCAGGACTGCGGCTATGGCGAGACCTGCCAGAACGGCGCCTGCGTCTCCTGCACCTCCTGCAACCTCGGCGATACCCGCTGCCTGGACGCGCACAGCGAGCAGACCTGCCAGTGGGACCCCATCACCGGCTGCACAGAGTGGAGCCAGCACCTCTGCGACCCGGGCAGCGCGTGCCTCACCGACACCTGTGCCCGCTGCGACCAGACCTGCTCCTCTGGGACCCGCAGCTGCAACGGACGGGCGCCGACCACGTGCGTCGTCGACGGCGACGGCTGCACCCGCTGGCGGCAGGACGCGGACTGCTCCACCTTCTGCAGCGGCGGAGCCTGCGGGGTCTGCGGCACCGAGTGCACCTACGGCACGGTGCAGTGCGACGGCCCCCGCCTCGCCTCCTGTGGACGGGACGTCAACGACTGCCCCATCTGGAGCAGCCAGGCCTGTCCCTCGGGGACCACCTGCTCCAGCGGCGCGTGCGTCGGCTGCCCTCCGGGATGCACGCCGGGGACGACGGTCTGCGCCGGCATGGACGTGATGGAGTGCCGACAGCAGGCCAGCGGCTGCTGGTCCCTGGCCAAGGCCTCCACCTGCGCGGCCGGGGAGATCTGCACCCAGGGCTCGTGCACCCGGCCTTGCGCCAACGAGTGCCAGCTCAACGACAGCAAGTGCAGCGGCGAAGCGCCCTACGCCTGTGTCACTGCTCCCACCGGCTGCACGGTCTGGCAGGCGGGGGCCGCGTGCGTGGCGCCCCGGCGCTGCGCCGCCGGCGGCTGCCGCGATGGTTGCTCCGGTGGGGAGATCGAGACCTGCGCCCCGGGCTACGTCTGCTCCTGGCTCACCGGCGGCAGCGTGTGCGTGCCCGAGACGACCAGCGCCGACGCCGGGACCGCCATCGTTGCCCCTGGCCTGGATGGCGGCGGGCTGGTGCTCCCCGAGGACCGCCCCGACGCGGCGACCGGCAAACCGCCCTCGAGCCATGCCGATCCCGCGGCTCCGGCGGGCGGCTGCGGCTGCGCGAGCGGCGCGGCGCCGGCGGCGATGACCGGGCTCCTTCCCTTCCTGCTCCTGTCCCTCTCAAGGCGCCGTCGCGCTTTGCGCAGCTGAGGACGGGGGCGACTGCCCACCTTCCCTTCATCGAGTTGGCCTAGCGCCGGCGTGGGGCCGTGCATCCATGCCCTGACCGTTGCGTCCACCCCGCGCGCTCCTGTAGAAACTGCCCACCCCTCGGACGCCATACGGTCCGAATCCGGTCCGGCTCAGGGGACAGGCCGGGTTGGAGCACGGCTTTCCCGACAATTCAAGGAGGGCTTCATGAGACGAGCGCTGGTGGTCTGGTCGATCGCAGTGCTGCTCTCGGCCTGTGAAGACGGGCCCGAGCAGATCTTCACCCCAAGCGACGGCGATGGAGCGAAGGAGAGCGGCTACGAGCCCTCTGCGCCCTGGTTCCAGGACGGAGAGAAGACCTTCGACTTCAACGCCGGGCAGGGCGACAGCGTCGACCGCGCGCGCTTCTGCGACGAGCGGGAGATGACCGAGACCATCAACACCATGGTCTCGCAACCCATCGTCCCGGACGTCGGCCTGGGCGGGCTCAACATGTGGAGCAGCGATGGCACCCTGACGCACGCCAACGAGCTCATCGGACGCCCCGAGGACGGGAAGTTCTGCGACCCCGAGGTCTATTCCAACGCCCTCACCTGGGGCCCGACCTACGAGATCATCGCCTTCATCAACGAGGAGACCAAGCTCATGGAGGCCCTGCAGATCGGCCAGGGCTATCTGGGCAAGCTCGAGGGGCACTACACCGCGCAGAATGGCACGCAGGTGGCGGTCTCCTTGGAGATGCGCAATCGCGTCCGCATCGGCGGCGTGGAGCTGGACACCTACGCCAGCAGCGCCAATCAGGCCTCGTCCCCCAACTCGTGGGTCAACCACGCTCGCATCAACGAGATGTACCGGATGCTCCGCGAGACCTTCTTCAGCGACAGGACCACCGACGACTGCTTCGCCACTCAGGTGTGCGAGGTCTTCTACGCCTCCCCCAACGAGTCGAACCCGCAGCAGACCGACGTGTATTTCGCCGACTCGGGCGTGTACCTCGTCTTCTCGCCGGAAGGGCACCTCAGCTACGTGGTCCTGGAGCCCGTCCGGCTCGCCAAGTTCGAGACCAGCGTGACGCTGCAGCTGCTCGATGCCGCCGGCAAGGTGGCGCCCAAGCTGACCAGCGCGTCCAAGCCTGGCTGCAACATCGACTTGACGGGCAAGGCCTGGCAGGACTTCCAGACCGCCTGCGTTTCGGCCGACGACACCCGCACCCTCACCCGCGCCACCTACGACGTCCACAGCGCCCGCGATGCGGTGGACGTCAACTTCAACGGCGTCACCCTCAGCTACCTGCGGCGGACCAGCAAGACCACGCTGCTCAAGGACGGCGAGCGCCCCGGCAACACCGACAAGCTCTTCGGGATGAGCTTCTACCGCGACCTGAACGCGCCGGTGGCGGAGTTCGTCCCGGCCAACCTGGGCGCCCTCTACAAGGCGCGGATCGAGGCGCGCCTCAAGGCGTTGGTCGGCGAGAGCTCGGGCCACCCGTTCGCCTCCTACGTGGTGGACCTCGGCTCGGCGGATCTCAGCTCCTCCCCGGCACCCATCGGTGCCATCACCTGGACCCTCGACGGCAACGAGTACAACCTGGTCGACGTGGTGGCTGCGGGGGTCCTGGGGGCCTACGGCGCGCTGACCCCGGAGCAGAAGCGGGCCGCCGAGGGCGTCCTGCACCCGGTCTTCCTCATCGAGCCCTTCGTGGACTCGGTGCTCTCCGCCTTCACCCA
>JACRCT010000001.1 GCA_016218885.1 Deltaproteobacteria bacterium
CTCGGATTCGTCGCTGCTGCACCGGTCCAGCTTCGCCAGCACGGCGTTCGCGCCGCCCGCAAACTCCTTGGGCGGGGCGAGCCTGGCCGGCAGCGTCAGGCCGTTGGCCCCCGCGGCCCACAGGAGCCAGGTGAGCGCGCTCCAGTCGGCGCGGGCCTGGCGGATGAGCCAGGGCACCGGGGCGTGGTGGAGCTCGAGCCGCTCGTCGACGGTGATCTCGTCGCCTTCCTCGTCCTCGAACTGGCGGGCTTCGAGCTTGACCGGTCCCGACGGCAGCAGCGCGTCGACCGCCGGAGGAATCCACACCGGCTGGGCGTCGGGGGCGAACCGCTGCTGCAGCGCCTGGCGCAGGAGCGTGAGCCGCGTGGCGTACTTCTGTACCACCTTGCGGACCGACTGCAGCGGCTGCTGGATCTCCGGCCCCTCCTCGGGGACCTCGAGCCGCTCGGCCGCCGGCCAGAAGTCGAACGACCGCGGGAAGAGCACCTTGAAGTAGCGCTCGAGCAGCGAGGCGCGCTCGGGGTCGCCGCTCTGCGCGAGGAGCTTGGTGTCTTCGAGCGCGAGCCCGTCCAGGCCCAGCGACGCGAGGACGAGCGCGTGGTGGAAGGTCAGGTCGGTGCGCTTGGGCGCGACGAGCATCGCGGCGTGGATGAGGTCGAGCGCGACGAGGCTCCCGTTCATGTTGTCGAAGGCGACCGCGAGCGCGCGCATGAGCTCGGCGGGATCGCCGCCGAGGACCAGCGCGTTGGCCATCGCCACAGGCGAGGCCTCCTGATTCGGGCCGCTGCTCGTGGCGTCGGCCGCGACTTGCGCAGCCTGCGCCGCGGTCCGCGGCAGCGCGACGCGCGAGAGCATCGCCAGGAGCAGATCGACCTCGCCTCCTCGTCCCGCCGCCCGCGACTGGGCCAGCACAGCCTCGACGACCTTCCCCGACTTGAGGCGCGCCTGGGCGAGCGCCGCCCACTCCGCCGCCGGCCGAAGTTCCTCGGCGATGCTCTCGGTTTCGCCGAATTCCTCGTCGTGGAGCGGCTCTCCCAGCTCGCGCGTCGCCAGCACCTGGCCCTGAGCGTCCAGCAGCTCCCACCTCCCGCCGGGCTGCTCCCGGTCATAGGCGCCGCGCTCCCGGACGACGTGCGGCAAGGCGTACCGGCCTCGCGCGAGTTGGCCGACAGCGACTGCTCGGACGGGACATGGTCGCTGCAACCCTTCACCATGACCAGCCCCGCCAGCTACACCATCACCCTCACCGCGCGAGATTCCTTCGGCTCCTCGGCCACCGACTCCATGCGGGTCACCGACGCCTACATCGTCCTCGAGCAGGGCGACCGCTCGCTCTTCACGCGCGAAACCAGATCGCGCAGCATCGTCCGCTCGGAGCCGCAAACGAAATAGGCCGTTCGCTGGTGCTTCTGCCAGACCGCGCGCGCCAGCCGGAGCGCGTCGCCCGCGGCGCGCAGCTTGAGCCGGGCCAGCGCCTGGAACTCGTCCCAGGCGACGACGCAGTGCCTATCCAGGGCGGTCGCCAGCCGCTCGCCCAGCCTGAGAGCCAGCTCAGCGAGCCGCATGTCGGCGCGTACTTCGGGAAGCCCCAGAAGCAGCGTTCGCAGCTCGCGCGGCAGCTTTGCACAGCTCTTCGATTCGACCAGGGTCGCCTTGTACTCGTCGGGCCGGGCCGACAGGCTTTCGAGCGAGGCTCCCAGCTCGCGCGCGAAGAAGGCGTCGACCACGCGCAGCGCGAGCCTCCGGAAGAGTTCGGCCGACGGCGGGCCGTCCTCGAAGGTGTCGAGCACGGCGAAGGCGGTGTCCTCCCGATGCTCCCTGCGCATCAGCTCGAGCAGCAGGCTGGTCTTGCCCACCTTGCGGCTGCCCAGGACCGCGACCCACTGCGGGCTGCCCTTGCGCAGGCTCTCGACGGCCTGCTGGAGCCGCGCGAGCTCGGATGCACGATCGAAGAAGGCGGTGGCGGTGACAGGGCGGACCAATATCGAGCGGCGGCGGCTCACCACCCCATCTTCCCCAGCTGCTCCGTGCATGCGAACAAGCCTGAGCGGACACGCTTCGTCTCTACGGCCTCTCTTGCGACAGCGACCGTACGCACGAGGCGCGCCTGCCGCGATCTTCGCGGGAATCCGAGTGCTTCCCTGTGATTCCACAAGGTTGCCGAGCACGCCAGCCGCAATGCCGAGGTGATGCGCGAGGTGACTGCTCGGTGCGTGTCGCCACAAAGCTGGCGACCAGGTCGACCAGTGTCGCCCTCCACGGAAGCAGGGCCAATGAAGTCCCGAGGACCACGACTTGCGCCAGAGCGCTCGCGACCAGGATGGGCCGGAAGCTCCCGGCATCGCGCACCCGGGCGTCAGCCAGCGGGGTCAGCGCTGATCCTCGAACACCGCCGCGGTCCGACGACGGGACGGCAGTGGAGGAAGCGCCCGCCAGGTGCAGCACCCGGCGTCGGCGTCGGCACCAGCCACCGAGATCGATCCAGCGCACGCGAGCAGGCTATTACCGCAAGCCCCAGCCCCGGGCGTCAGCCCGCGGGGTCAGCGCTGATCCTCGAACGCCGCCGCGGTCCGACGACGGAACGTCAGTGGAGGAGACGCCCACCCGGTGCTGCACCCGGCGTCGGCGGCGGCGAACCAGCCACCGAGGTCGATCCAGCGTGCGCGAGCAGGCTACTGACCGAAGCGCAGTGGCGGGTGCCGCTGGGCAGGGATGTCTTCACTTCTGGGCAGCCCGTCGCCGGGTGGCACACGCGACACATGCCTCCTCCACTGACGTTCCGTCGTCCGGCTCGGGTGCCCTTCAGAGATTGGCGCTGACCCCACGGGCTCACGCCCGGGGCTGGGATTTGCGGACGGGCTGCCGGCCACCCCCGGATTCACGGCAGCGCGAGCAGCGGGTCGCCGAAGTAGACGTGCATCATGTCCCTGCGCCCCCCGGCTCGGCGGACCCAAGAGCACCCCCTGGCAACCGCCTGTCTTTTCACGGCATTTCGCTCGGCCAATTCCAGATCTGGAATTGGCGGGAGCTGGCGGGGCCAGGTCTTTCGCGCGCAGTGACGCGAGCGATGGACCTGCTACCGGCTCGTTCCTTCCCTTTGGTAGGCTTTCTCGCGCAGCGCTCACGAGCCCCCGCTCCCCGATCCGAGCGTGCCCGCCGGTGGGGCGGTGTTCAGCCGAGTGCGCACCGGGATGTGGTCAGCGCTCGCTCGCCGGCACCCTGCGAGTCTTCGCCTCGAGGTCGAACATGAATCGCTGGTCCGGCGCAGTCTGCACCTGGTGGTTGGCGCTGGGCTCTGTCGCCCTGCTCTCTTCTCCGGCCCTGGCCGCGGACTGGCATGTGGCGCCCGGAGGGGTCGATGGAGCGGCTGGCTCGCAGCAGGCGCCGCTCGCGACCCTTCCACACGCCGTCAGCCGCGCGAGCGGCACGGACCGCATCCTCCTGCGGCGCGGAGGGACCTACCTCGTCACCAACCTCGACGCGGGCGCCACCCTCCAGATCGCCGCCTACGGCGACGGACCTGACCCGGTGATCACCGCCAGCGCCGTGGTAGGCCTGCCAGGAACCTGGGCGTCCAATCCCCTGGTGCGCACCGGTCCGGTGGCGAGCCCGGTGCTCGCCTGCTACGTGGATGGCCGCTTCGTGCCCTTGGCGCGCTACCCGAACACCGGCTTCCTCCGGGTCCAGAACGACGACAGCCCCGACCAGATCGTCGACGAGGAGCTGGCCGCGCGTCCCGGTGCGGCGGCGGGACGCTGGACCGGTGCCCAGGTGCGCTGGCGCCGCTGGAGCTGGTGGTGGGAGACCCGGCCCATCGCGAGCCATGAGCCGGTCGATACGCTCAACCTGGGGCCCGACGGCAGGTTCCAGGACCCCTTCAGCGACCCCGGCTCGGGCTTCTTCATCGACAACGACCTCGACGAGCTCGACGCGCCAGGCGAGTGGTTCTGGGGTGACGGCACGCTCTACCTCTACCCGCCCGACTGGGCCGATCCCTCGACGATGGTGGTGGAGGTGGTCACGAGCAGCGAGAGCGGGGTGAAGACCTCGGGGACCGGCTTCAGCGGGGTGGCGTTCAAGCGCTTCGTCGCCACCGCCCTGCAGCTGGGCCGGCCGGCCGTCGTGGACGGCTGCACCTTCGAGCAGCTCGACACCAACGCCATCGGCTTCACCTGGGACTCCCAGCCGTTCGTGGTCCGCAACTCGGTCTTCCGCGACGTGCACAACGTGGCGATCAGCGGGTGGGCCAACCCCGCCGGTGCGCAAGGCTCGCTGGTGGAGCGCAACCTCTTCCACCGCATCGGCGTGGAGCAGGGCTACGGCGGGAGCGGCTCGTGGCATGCCGCCGGCGTGATCATCGGCCGCGCCAACGCCGCAATGGTGCAGCTCAACCGCTTCGTGGACATCGGCTATGCCGGCGTCATCCTGGGCAGCGACGGCCAGACCGTGCAGCGCAACCTCTTCGCCCGCACCATGAGGTCGCTCAACGACGGCGCGGCCGTCTACACCAACTGCAACGCCAGCATCATCCGCGAGAACATCATCCTCGACACCTTCGGCAACCTCGAGACCTCCCATCCCTGGTATCCGCTGGGGCACGGGATCTGGCCGGAGTTCCTCAGCCAGTTCCACGACTCGCAGATCGTCGACAACACCATCTACGGCAGCAACGGCAACGGGATCTTCCTGCCCAACAACTTCACCTGCACCGTCACCGGCAACGTGAGCCTCGACAACCGCGTCTCGGGTCTGGACCTGCAGGGCACCGCCAGCGACTCGCAGAGCCACGTCATCCGCGACAACACCCTGGCCGCGGTCGTCCCCTCCCGGCAGATTCCGCGTCCCGAGAACCTCAGCAAGTGGTGGCTGCCTCCCTACACGGCGCCGACTCCGGTGGCGCTGCGGTTCGAGAAGGACGTCCACTACGGCTCGATGAGCGACACCACCTTCATCGCTCCGGCGTCGGGGGCGGGGGCGGGGGTCATCCGCCAGTCGGACGTCGCGGACTACGACACCCTGGACGCCTGGACCGCCGCCGCTCCCTGGGCCAGCGCCTCCGGCAGCCGTGTCGTCCGCGCCAACGCCATCCTCCTCTTCAACGACACCGAGGCCGCGACGGAGATGGCGGTGCCCGCGGGCGCCGCCTGGACGCTGCCCGACGGGAGCGCGGTCGGCGCCTCGGTCTCAATCCCTGCGTTCCGCAGCGTGGTCTTGATCACCAGCGGCGCAGTCTCCGCGAACCCGCCCTACCACTCGGCCTCGGGCATCGATTGGCGTTCCGAAACCCCGGTGGCGGGAGTCCTCCTGCCTACTCCGGAGATCGCCGTCCTTCGCGATGCGCTCCCCATCGCCAACGGATCGACCGACCCCGTTCCTGGTACCGCCGCGGGCTCGCGGCGGACGCTCACCTACACCCTGGAGAATCAGGGGGGCGCCGCGCTCACCGTGCCGGCACCCGTCGCGACCTCGGCGCTGGTCAACTGCGCGGTCGCGGTGGATGGACAACCTGCGAGCCCAGTGGCCATCAGCGGCTCCACCACGCTGCGCCTCGCGGTCACACCCACCGCCGCGGGAGCCTGGTCCTTCGCCGTCTCCTTCGCCACCAATGACCCGGACGAGAACCCGACCGCTTGGACCGTGAGCGGAACGGCCTCGTCCTTTCCGGAGCCAGACCTTTCGGTCACCCGCGGAGGAGCCCTCGTCGCCAGCTCAGGGACCGACTCGATTGCCGGGACCAGCGCCGGCGTCCCCATGGTGCTCACCTACGCGTTGACCAACAGCGGCTCGGCCGCGCTCGCAGTGACCACGCCCATCAGCGTCTCCGCCTCCAGCAACTGCGAGGCGGCGGTGACGGCGCAACCCTCGAGCACCCTCGCCGCTCAGGCGAGCTCCCACCTCGTCGTCAGCGTGACCCCATCCACGGCCGGGCCGTGGTCCTTCCGCCTGGAAGTGCTCAGCGATGACCCCAGCCCGCCCAACCCCTATTCATGGGTCGTCTCCGGCACAGCGGGCGGATCGGCGGGCCTCGATGGCGGCCAGGACACGGGCTCCTCGTCGGTCGACGCGAGCGGGACGAGCGCAGATGCCGCCGCATCTGACGCCGGCGGCGCCGGACAGGTCGTCGCCGGTTGCGGATGTGCAGCGGGTCCGGGGGCGTCGTCCGGGCTGCTGCTCGGCGCCTTGGC
>JACRCT010000350.1 GCA_016218885.1 Deltaproteobacteria bacterium
ATGCTCGAGCGGCTGCAGCGGGCGGGGATGCAGTTGGAGATCGCCGCGCTGTAGTCGAGGACCGAGGCGGTGAACGCGGGGCCCTGCTCGCGAGCGCACTTGAGCAGCTCGACCTGCTCTTGCTCCCCCGCCCCGGAAGCAACAAGGCCCCCTGACCATCGGCTGTTGCCCGAGAGGTCCCGGGGCCTCGCACTCACCCGTCCCGCTGTCGCTCCCCGCGCGACTCGGCGGAAACCCGGGCCGGAGCGGCGATGGCGCCGCTCTCCCCCGGTCCTATGTCACTACGACGGCTCTGCGGTGCTGACTGTCGGCTGCGTCGCGGGCTCCATGACCACCGCGTTCGAGGCGGGCTGCGTCGCCTGAGGCTCGGTCGCCTCGTTCTTCGTCGTGGCGTCCTTCTTCGCCTTCACCCGGACCTTGGCCTGGAGCGGCGGCGCGTACGTGTCCGCGTCCTTCCTCCAGAGCCAGTGCGCGACGGCCCGGAGCTCCTCGTAGCGGTGGACCAGCAAGGTGTAGAGCAGGTCCTGCTGACGCGCTGCCCTCCTCTCTCCCGGCTGGCCGTTCTTCCGCTGGTTGGGGAGCTTGACGTTGTCCCGGATGAACTTGCCGACGGCCTTCGCCTCGACGATGACCGCCTTGTCCAGCGCCACCTTGCCCTCGACGTCCGTCGCCTTCGAATCCAGGAACTCGACGATGTCCGACAGCGCGGTCCCCGTCGCGATCGTCCCCTTGGCCGACTTGAGCTGGTCGTACTCCGCCTTCGGACAGATGCCCGCGATCACCAGCACTTCGATCTGCGGGAGGAGCATCTTGCGCAGCTCTCCGGCGCGCTTCGCGGTCGCCCGGATGAGCCGGCTGCCCACGCCGGTGTCGCGCCGAGCCTCGAAGGCGACCGAGTGACCGAGGTGGCCGACCGACACGAGCTGCTCGATGTTGACCTTCGGGAGCTCCTCCGAGATCCGCGCCAGGATCTCCGGCTGGTTGATCGCCGCGGCCGCCTCGGCCGCGTTCCTCGCCGCGAGCTCCGGGTCGCGGCACTTGAGCAGGATGGGGAACTCCTCCTCCTCGGCCTCGCCGAGGAACTTGTCCACGATGACGCGCATGCTGGCGTCGTCGAGGGCCACGAGGGACCCGAACAGGACGTTGATGGGGGTGACGGACGCCGGCATGGACTTCTCCTCGGTGGGGGTGGTGTTCGCAACAGGGGCAACGGGGACGGTCGTGTCGGACATGGCTCTCTCCTTGGTGCGGCGTGGTTTGGTTGTGGGTGGATTGCCGGCGACCCGCCGGCGGGGTGACGCAGAGACTCTCAGGGCCGAGGGGAGCGGCGGAGGCCTGGCCGCCGCTCCCCGCGGACGGTGCTTCATTGCTTCGGGGCCGTCACATCGACGGCGGGGCGCTGACCGTCGGCGGCTGGGTCACGGGCTGGGTCACGGCCTCGACGACCTCCGCCGCGGACTTCTTCGCCTTCGCCCTCACCTTGGCCAGGAGCGGCGGGACGTACGTGTTCATCTCCCCGCGCCAGAACCAGTAGGCGACCGCGCGCAGGTCGTCGTGGCGGCGGACCAGCAGGGTGAACAGCAGGTCGGACGCGGGGGCCGCCGTCACCTGCGCGGGCCGCCCGTCCTTGCGCTGCGTCGGCATCCGCACGTTTTCGCGGATGAACTTGCCCATCGCCCTGGCCTCGGCGATGACCTTGGCATCGAGCGCCACCTTGCCCTCGACCTTCGTCCTCTGGTCGAGGAACTCGACCATGTCCAAGAGCGAGGTCCCGAAAGCGATGGCCCCCCGGCTCGACTTCAGCCGCTCGTACTCGGCCTTCGGGCAGATCCCCGCGAACATCAGCACCTGCATCTGCGGGAGGAGCATCCGGCGCAGCTCCCCGGCGCGCTTGAGCATCGCGCGCATGGTCGGCTCGTCCGAGGACTCGTGCCGGGCCTCGTACGCGACCGCGTCGGCGAGGTCGCCGATGGCCAGGAGCCGCACCCGGTCGACCTTCGGCAGCTCCTCCGCCATGCGCGCCACGAGCTCGGGCGTGTTGACCGAGGCGACGCCGAAGGTCGCGTTCCTCGACGCCAGCTCCGGATCGCGGCACTTGATGAGGACCGGGAACTTCGCCTCCACCGCCTCGGCGAGGAACTTGTCGACCAGCGCTCGCATGCGGGAGTCGTCGGGATTGACGAGGACGGTGGAGGGGCTGATGGGGCTGATGGAAGCGGACATGGGGGTCTCCTCAGGTGCGGCGATGGTGTTCGAGACAGGGGAAGGGAGGCTGGCTTCAGACATGGCGATCTCCTGCGAGTTGGGGGTGGTGTTGACGACGGTGGCGACGGCGGCGTTGGTCTCTGGCATGGCTGGCTCCATGGGGCTGTGGTTGTACTGCGTTGATTTTGTTGTTTGATTCCGCGTTGCAAGCGACGCCATGCCCTTTGTTCATCCGGTGTGCCAAGAGGTCCTCAGAGGGAAGCGGCTCGCGAAGCGGCTTCTTGGGCGTCCCAGGGCGGGAAATCCGGTGCCGCAGCGCTACACACGTCAGCTTTTCCCCGGGGGGTGTCTCGAGCGACCCAACGGCCGCTAGCCA
>JACRCT010000351.1 GCA_016218885.1 Deltaproteobacteria bacterium
GGTCGAGGGATCCCGCGGGGGCGGATCCATCGGGGTTTGGCGTCGGTGCCGCCGTTGGACCGAACTTGCCGCAACCGATGTGCCCAAGTCAACCCACCTCCTCAACGACCAGCAAACCGAGGGCGCGCCACGCGGCGGGTTCACGCCGCGAACGCGCGTTCGCCGCCCGAACGCCCGACCGTTGTCTCTGGTAGAACTCCGCGTCGTTCCGGCTGAGGAACTCGCCGGCACGCTCCAGACGCCCAAAAGGTCTCTGCGCACGGAAGACGCCGAACCTATCCACCCCGCGCCATGCCCCACTGCCAGGCATAGGTGTGGGTGGAGCAGCGGAGGCGATGTGCTGAACTCGTGATTCCGGGCGCCCAACCGCTTGCTCGATCCCCGCTCGGCTGACCTCCCACAGCCCCGGTGGGGAGGACGACGCCTTTCGCGCAACTGTCGAGGTGACATCAAAGGGCGTGCGTTCGCGAGCGACGACGGGCACAGTCTTCATGAGGCTTGACGAGAGCGGATCAGCCCTCCGCCGGGCTCGCCGGACCCAGGACGACATGGCCACAGCCGACCAAGTCAAGGCGCTCATCCAGAGCCACTCGGACGGGGATGACACCCGCTTCCTGGCGATTGCCCTGCAGGTCGCCGCCCAGGCAGCCAAGAGCGGGCATGCGAGGTTCGCGCAGGAGCTTCGCGACCTGGTTGACAAGGCCAGGGAGCGCGCCAAGACCCAGACCTCGGTGGCAAGCGCCAAGGCCATTCCCCTGGTGCAGCCACGAGGCGAGCTCGCAGGCCTCCTCAGCGTCGGCTAGCCGAGCGTTTCGTACGCGGAGCGATCGATTCCTTGAGGAACGCGAGGCACTCCTCGATCTCCTCTTGGAAGAAGACCCGGTCGACGAAGGCCTCGGCTCCCTCTCGGTACTTCTCCGCCTCGAGCTTGGAGCAGAGCATGAGTACGACCACCGCCGGGAGCGATTGCCGGATCTGATCGCGCAGCTTCCCACGGAGCTCCGAGCAGCCGTCGAGTACAGCTCTTCGTTGAAGAGAGCGCGAAGCCCCGTAGCTCGAGCCCCCCATAGAGGATCTTCATCTCCAGCGAGGCCTCGGCGATCTCGTATAGCCGTTTCTGAATGTCATCGGCAACTCGGCGAACGTTCTTGATCTCGAGATACAGGATCGGCGGAGCCTCGGTCGCCGGATCCGGGTAGACGCCGTCGGGCTTCCGTCTGCCGTTAAGGATTCCGGGGACCTGTCGGATCGGGGGCGACATCAGGATCGGGATGCCCTCTGCGCGCAGGCGCTCCCGGAACAGAGCCTCGATCGACCCCTTCGATCGACGATCGAGGTCGCCCCTTCGAAGAACTGCGGCGTTGTTCGCGACGTCGGCGAACGACTTGCGCACGGGAAGGCGTTGGCGAACCGCGAATGCCTTCCTCTGAGGTGCTGCGACGATCTTGGCAGTATCGCTCGCAGCCTCCTTCTTCAAGCTCGTACGATTCAGGCCCGCGGCAGCAAGAAGGAAGTAGTACGCGGTCTCTTCCCGAAGGAGCGTGGCCACGTCCTCTACGGTCAGATTCTCGAACGTGACCTCACCACGGCGGATGTGCGGAGAGAGGAGGGGGTTCTTCTTCAGCCCCTCGACAAGCCGGACGAATTCCTCGAGAGCCGGGTTCTCGGCCACTTCATTCTCCCTTCGCTGCTTAGGCTTCCGGGCTCTGCAGCGTGAGCGAGGTTCGCTCGACCAGGAAGCGCTCAATCGCAGAGCGCTCAATATCGGTGAGCTTGAACATCTTCGCTACAAGCTCTTCCGCTCGGTCGGCCCGAGCCTCATGGGCGGCGCGCGCGAGTTCCCCGATGGTTTGCTTGCTCGCGTCGGGGACGGGAATGATCGCGAGGAACTGCTGACGGTATCTGCTGAAGCCGTCCTTCATAACCGGCGAGAGCAGCCGGACGATGAATTCCGCCACCTTCGAGTTCAAAATTGCCGTGAGCGCGAAAGGATCCGTTCCCGGCCGAGGGAGGAGATAGTAGACGCTGTGGACAGGCAGGAAGCGCCCGGTATCGACTGCGAACCGGCTGGAGTTCGCAAGGTCTGGGACGAGGATCTTGGTCTCCTTCCCGATGTTGCACGCCGGCTGGTCGTGCCAGTCGTACCACGCCTTCTCCCACACCCTGACGCAGTGACGGCTCTCGAGCTCCTCACGGTGGCGCTGAAGATATCTTCGAGCCTTTGGGTAGTCCGCAAGGTTGATCAGCTGCGCGGGCGCGCCCGACTCGAACCGATACGGCACCAGGATTTGGGCTCCCGAGTCCGCGATTCGGTAGGGAGAGATGTCCCGTCCCCGAACGATCGGCTGAAGCAGCTCGGCCTCGACTTCCGCCTCCTCGCTGACGATGTAGATCGAATCTCGCCCGGTCGCGGGACCAGCGGACACGCGCACCATCTTGGAGGCAAGCGGAGGGTGGCCGTTCTGGATTCGCCTGGCGAACGCCAGGTGATCGGGATCCACGAAGTCCCATGATGCCCCGGTCAGCTCTGAGCTAGGCACCGATGAGCGACGCGTCACCTCGATGACGTCATGCCCGTTGCGGAAGTGGCGGCAGTGAAGGATCTCGATTGCCACTCGTGTTGCTGCTCTCTCGAGCACCGAGATGCACGGCACCGTGGCCGCGTCCGCGAACACCTTGTGCGACGTGAACCGGGCAATCGTAAGGATGGCGGTTCGCTGAAGGATAAAGGACCGGAGCGGCCTCGCCGTTTGGCTGATCAGAAACTTGTCGGGCGTAATGAATCCGACTCGGCCCCCAGATCTCAGAAGGCCGACGGCTCTTTCCATAAAGAGCATGTAGAGATCGAGCCGGCCAGTGGCGGTCGTGAACTGGTCTCGCAAGACCAGCTTGTACTCCGGCTTGATCCGAGTGGCTGAGACGTAAGGAGGGTTCCCGACGATGAACGCGAAGCCGCCCTGAGCCAGGGGAGCGAGCTTCTCGACCGCCGTCTCCGTAAGGAAGTCGGCCTCAATGATGTTCCGCGCGAACAGGCAGGAAGGGACGCTCGTTCCCACGATCGACTCCGCGACCTGGCGGAGCGACGCCCGTGCCAACTCGCAGGCGTTGGGATCGACATCGACGCCGAACACCTGCCGGCTCAACGCATCGATGAACGAACGCCTGCCGCCCGGCGAACGAAGAGACATGCCGAGGCGCTGCCACCGGCGCGCCAACCTGCGCACGGCTTCGCCCAGGAATGCGCCTGCGCCACAAGCGGGGTCGAGAACGGTCGCCTTCTCGATGGGGGCCTGCTCCGAAAATCCTGCCAAGTCCAGGATGAAGCCGACCAGGACGTCAGGCGTGTAGACGAGCCCATTCTCGCGACGCTCGTCTAGCGTCAACGCGCTCAGGTAGGAGGCGCCTGCTGCTCCTGATGGGTGGCTTTCACGTTCCAGCATCCCTTGAAGTGCTCCTGGGCCCAGCGGGCGCGCGAAGTGTACCTGCTCATCGGTTCCGTGACGATGGCGAACCTGCGCTATCTCGCCAGATTTCCCCATCGTTGAAGCGCCAGCATGCCATAGGGGTCTGACAGCAGCTGCGAGCAGGATCGCGGACCGCCGCTGCCGCCGCTTGGATGGGACCCAGCCGCCGGACACTGCGCGGGCGCCACGGGACACTACTTCGAGGCCAGATCACGCAAGCGGCGCGAGCACTCGCCGGAACCGCGATAGCCGCTCGCCGCCGGCATTCTCCGGTGCACGGACCGGCCGGCGGGCAGCCAGACCCCTCAAGTTCAGTACCTGAATTCGGGCCCTCCCACCTGGCGCCTCCGGCGCGCCGACCACCGGCGCGCCGGGACCCGCGACCTCGCTCGCTCGTCACTGCGCCAGCGGCTTCTCGCCATCCAGCACGGTCGCCAGCGCGGTGAACACCTCCGCCGCCTGGACCCGCGGCACCCCGCGCACGTCGATGACCACGTCCTTGCCCAGCTTGCGCGCCGCCACCTGCCGGGGAGCGATCCACTCCGCCACCGCCTCCGCGGCCCGCTCTTGCAGCTCGGCCATCGGCGAATCGTCCGGCTCCGCCGCCGCGCCCCGGCGCACCTTCCCCTGCCCGTCGCATCGACTTGTAGGCCCGCTCCACCTCCTCGGCGGTCATCTTGTCGAAGGCCTTGGTCTTCCCCTCCCCCACCGGCAACTCCAGCGCCACCGCCTGCTCCTCCGTCTCGTCCACCTGCGTCAGGTCGGTGATCTTCCGCAGCCAGGCCATCCGCTCGCTGCCGTAGCGCTGGGTACACCACAGCGGAAAGGTCGCGGCGTCCATGTACTTGTACAGCGTCGACCGCGACAGCCCCACCCCGCGATCGATGTAGTCGGTGAAGTCCTCGAAGGGCTCGCCATTGGCCGCGGCCACCTCCTGCCACTCGCCGCTGTCGCGGAAGCGCCGCAGCCGCGTCCCCAGCTCGTAGGCCGCCTCCGCGGTCTTGGTCTTGGCCTTCAGGATGTTGGCGTGCTCCTCGTCCGGCGTTGCACCGAAGGTGTAGACGGGATCCGTGGCCATGCTCTTCCCCCTCCTGGAACGTCCGCGGGCGAAAGGCCCGCGGCGAGGGCAGGAACGGTAGCCGCCGCGGCCCTGGAGGCCAGGGAGGCCAGGGAGGCCAGGGAGGCCAGGGAGGCCAGGGAGGCCAGCGGGGCGAGGGCGCGGAAGCGGACGGCGTCGGGTCGGCGACAGAACGAACCCGCCGCTACACGAGCGCTCTCGAGCCGGCGCAAGGCATATGGAGGTTCCCGACGCCCAAATGGTCTCTGGGCGCGGACGACGGCGAACCTATCCACCCCGCGCCATGCCCCACTTCAATGCTCCCGTTTCGCCGACCCTACTCGGCCTGCCCCACCGGCCGAGCCTTTCGCGCTTGCGACGCCGCCAGGCATCTGCCGGGTCGAGCCCAGCGTCGTCCTCGTCGTCCAGGGGGCGAAGCGGATGCTGGTGGGAGACCACGCCTACGCTTACGACTGCAAGCGCTTCCTGATCGCGTCGCTCGACGTTCCCGCGAGCTCCGAGGTCGTCGAGGCGAGTAAAGACCGTCCTTGCCTGGGGCTGGTCTTGAAGCTCGATCTGCGCATGATGGCCGAGCTCGTCGCCCAGACCCACTTGCCGCCGCCGAAGGATCGCTCGGTCGCCAGAGGGATGGCGCTCGGCACGGTCACGCCAACGCTGCTGGAGTCTCTCAAACGGCTCACGGACCTGCTCGACGAGCCGGACGCGATCGAGGTGCTGGCGCCGCTGGTGCAGCGCGAGATCCACTACCGGCTGCTGACGAGCGATCAGGCGGGCCGTTTGCGCCAGCTCGCGTCGGTCGGCAGCCAGAGCCACTTCGTGGCCAGGGCCATCGAGTGGCTGAAGGCGAACTACGCCTCGCCGCTGCGCGTCGAGGAGCTGGCGGAACGCGTGCACATGAGCGCGTCGAGCCTCCACCACCACTTCCGCCAGCTCACCGCGATGAGCCCGCTGCAGTACCAAAAGTGGCTACGGCTGAACGAGGCGAGGCGGTTGATGCTGAACGAGGGCTTCGATGCGGCGAGCGCCGCGTTCGAGGTCGCCTACGAAAGCCCGTCGCAGTTCAGCCGGGAGTACGCCCGACTCTTCGGCGCACCACCCAAACGCGACGTGGTCAGCTTGCGTAGCAAGGCCGCGCCTGCCCAGCGCTCGCTCCGCGTGACTCCCTAATCGCGGCGCGGTCGAGCGGGGCATCGCGCGAAGGCGCTTCCACAGTAGCGGGGCTATTCGCCTCGTCTGGCGTGCGCTCAACCCACCCGCTTCGTCAGCGTCGCCGTCGCGCGCCGCTCACTCGAGCCGCGCGGCACGGACGTCCTCCTGGGCGAAGCCACGAGTTCGCGCACCGCGCCGCCGGGGGCCCGGACGACTGTTCACCAAACCCCCCGGCGGGAGAGTCGTGACGCGCTGCGCAACGCTGATCGGGCGCGGCCTGCAAGGCAACAAGCTGCTCGGCCAAAGGACCGACCCCTCTCCCGTCGTCCCGAAGCTCAGATCCGATGCTTGCGTAAAAGCACGCATGGCGTTACTTTTCGTGAGCAGAGGATCCTCCCATGCGGGCCGCTCAGTTCATCTCCGATCTTGCGGCGAGAGGGCAGCACCACTTCACCACGGACGAGCCCGTTCGGGTGCTCGGGGCGTCATTGCCTGCAGTGCGAGCCTCTCTGCGCAGGCTCAAGGCGAAGGGTGAGCTCGCCGATCCTCACCGCGGTTTCCACGTCATCGTCCCGCCGGAGTACCGCAGGCTCGGGTGCCTCCCGGCAGACCAGTTCGTGCCGCAGCTGATGGCGCACCTTGGCGAGACCTACTACGTCGCGCTGTTGAGCGCAGCGGAGTTGCACGGCGCGGCACACCAGCGGCCCCAAGCCTTCCAAGTCATGACGAAGATGAACCGCAGGCCTATCGAATGCGGCGAGGTGCGGGTCCAGTTCGTCGCGCGGAAGGATCTCGAGCGGACACCCGTCGTCGAGAAGAACACGCCTCGAGGGACGCTGCGCGTGGCGTCGGCCGAGGCGACCGCCCTCGAACTCGTCGGCTACTCTGACCAGTGCGGCGGACTCGACCACGTGGCGTCGGTGCTGGCCGAGCTGGCGGAGGCGCTCGACGCCCAGAAGCTCCTCGCGGCAGCCCGGCTGTGCCCGATCGCCTGGGTACAACGTCTCGGCTACCTCCTCGACCACGCCGAGCACAGCGAACTCGGCGATGCGCTCGCGCCCCACGTCATGGGGTATTCCCATGTCGTGACGCCGCTCGTCCGGGCTGCGCCGCGCGCCGGCGCCCAGCGCATCGTGCGGTGGAAGCTTGCCGTCAACGCAATCGTGGAGCCCGACCTTTGATCCCCAAGGACTTCGTCACCGAGTGGCGCGCGCACTCGCCGTGGGTCTCCGACCGACAGGTCGAGCACGACCTCGTGATCTCCCGCGCCCTCGTCGAGCTCTTCTCGCGGGCCACCATCGCCAATGCTCTCGCGTTCCGAGGCGGGACGGCCCTCTACAAGCTCTATGTCCTGCCTGCGGCCCGATACTCCGAGGACATCGACCTCGTACAGACTGCGGCGGGAGGCATTGGCCCCGCGCTGGATGCGATCCACGACGCCCTCGACGGCTGGCTCGGGGAGCCGCAGTGGAAGCAGTCCGAGGGGCGCGTCACGCTCAGCTATCGCTTCGCGTCCGAGGATCTACCGCCAGTGCGCTTGAAGCTGAAAGTGGAGATCAACTCGCGGGAGCACTTCACCGTCTTCGGTCTGCGCAGCCACCGGTTCGAGGTGAGATCGCGCTGGTTCTCCGGGGCCGCGGACCTGCGCACCTACGAGCTCGACGAACTGCTCGCAACGAAGCTGCGTGCTCTCTACCAGCGCAAGAAGGGACGCGACCTCTTCGACCTCGCGCTGGCGCTGAAGCGAAACGCCGTGTCTCCGGAGCGCATCATCGAGGCCTTCACCCGCTACACGAACGAAGACGGCGTGCGCGTCTCGCGAGCGATGTTCGAGCAGAACCTCGCGGCGAAGAGGACGGAC
>JACRCT010000352.1 GCA_016218885.1 Deltaproteobacteria bacterium
CGGGGACCAGCGCAAGCCTGCGATCTTGCTGGGCTTACCCGTCTCGAATCGGAAGTCGAAGACCGCTCGAGCCGAGCAGCGCGAGCCCGAAGTCTAGGTTTCTTGCGACACGCCCGAGGGTGCTCGTGTCTTTGCCTTTGAGCGAAGGAGGCCAGGCATGAAGCGCCTAATCTCGAGCCAGGTCGTTATTCTCGTCGGCTCCTCGGAGAGCTGTGCCGCGGCCTCGGCGCGCGAGTGGCTTGGGGCATGTCTCTCGAGCAGGGTCGCTCCCTGCCCGCGCGTCACCGCTCTTGCGGCGAGATCCCATCAACAACCAGCAACCCACTTCAGTGGAGGATGACATGAGCAGGATGTTCAAGACGGCATTGGCGATGGTGCTCGCTACCTCGTGTTTTGGGGGCACCGGGCCCGGTGTGATCGTGGGGTTCGTCGTCAACGGCCAGACAGGGGAGCGGCTCAACTTCTTCCAGGACGACGGCAGCGTGAAGAACCTGTCTGACGACGCCGACGCCACGAGCCAGGTCTACACGCTCATCAACGGAGAATTCGTCCGGGCCACGCCCTGTGACAGCGGCTTCATCAACGCCGAGAACGCGGTGCAGGCCGACGGCTGCTTCAAGCTCCATGGCATTCCCTACGGAGCGGAGCTGCCGATCTTCGCGGTGCGCAACGGCTTCGAGCGCTTCCACGGGGTGTTCCAGTACCCGAACGCGACGATCGATGCCGACGGTAATGAGCACGGGCTCGCCCAGGTCGTCGCCAACATCCGCATGTTCCCGAAGACCTATGCGGTGGACTACAAGATGCTCGTCCACCTCGACGGCCGCGGCATCAACGACGTGAACGTGGCCTGCCAGATTCGCCAGCAGTCGGTACAGCTGACGACCGAGGGCCAGTTCCTCACCCCGCTCAACACCGTCAGCCAGGCAATCAACACCACCACCAGCAACGACGGCACCTACGGTGACGGCTTCGCCCAGCTGGCGGGGGCCGAGCTCGTCCTCGGGGCCACCTACCACTGCACGGCCTACAAGAACGACCTCTACGAGAACCGGGGGGTGCTCACCGGCACGGCGGAGTTCGTCGCTGGCGTCGACGCCCCCGAGGTTTCCCTGCCGCTCGGCTCCAGCCAGCCCGACGAGGAGCTGCTCTATGCCGTCTACTCCAATGCGGACGACCCGACCTCCCTGCTCGGCAGCAGGGGCTCGCTCATCATCACCTTCAACCGCCCCGTTGAAATTGTCCCCGGCACCGCCGACTGCCAGACCGCTTCGATCAATGCCCCCGACACCAACGGTGACTTCAACGTCGTCCCGATGGCGCAGTCGGATGTCCTCGGCAACTCCAGCTCCGAGCAGGTTCAGGTCACCTCTACGGGAGAGACCGGCCTGAAGATCTCCTTCACCTCCCCCACCAATACCTTCGACTCCAAGGACGTGGGAGCCACGGTGGAGTTCCATGGCGTCTTCGTTCGCCCCAAGGGCAGCAGCGGAACGGTCGATGGCAACGTCATCCGCATGATCGGTGCTGCCAGCAACGCCTGCTCCGCCGCTGGCGACATCGACGCCCAAGAGCTGCGCAGCGCTCGCACCGAGGTGCAGACCAACGTCCTGCACCTCTTCTAGTCCATCGAACTTGGAGAGGGGGCGGCTTGATCCCAGGCCGCCCCTTCCCAAGCCGGCCAAGCCGGAACCAACGAGGGTTGAAGGAAGGCCCTCGCCTTCTCGAACGAGACGGACGGACGGACGGCGCAAGGAGAATCCCATGAGCTCTGAGACCCACATCGCCTGCATCCGTGGAGGAACAATGCGAAGACTGGCCATCTGCCTGCTTCTTGCCGTCACCGTCGCCTGCTCTGGCGGCTCGGATGACACCGCCGACGTCGGCAGCACCGCGCCCGGGCCCGACGCCAGCCTCCGCTGTCGCAGCGACCAGACCAAGTGCGGAGGGCAGTGCTGCGGCGCCGAAGAGACCTGCACCGATGACGAGACGTGCTGCACCCCGAGCTGCGACGGGAGGCGGTGCGGCTCGGACGGCTGTGGCGGCACCTGCGGTCGCTGCAGCGCGGGCACGGTCTGCCAGGGCGGCCAGTGCGCTGCCTGCACCGCCCTGTGCTCAGGGCGCGTCTGCGGCGACGACCAGTGTGGCGGCGTCTGCGGCCCGGGCTGCGTGAACGGGCAGACCTGCGACGTCCATGGGCAGTGCGTGGGGAGCTGTATCCCCAAGTGCACGAACAAGGCGTGCGGCTCAGACGGCTGCGGCGGGACCTGCGGCAGGTGCCAGCCCGGCCAGACCTGTGACAACGCCGGCAAGTGTCAGGGCACCCCGTGCAAGCTGGGCGGGTCGCTCTGCGCGGCCTTCTCCGAGTGCTGCACCCAGGAGTGCGACCAGAGCGGGTCCTGCACCCACTGCAACCCGGAGGGAGAGAAGTGCGGCACCGTCGGCTGCTGCCCGAGCCTCGCCTGCCAGCGCGGCGTGTGCAGCAGCTGCAAGGACCTGGGCGGGGCCTGCCAGGTCTCTGGCGACTGCTGCTCGGGCAAGTGCACCGGCGGGGTGTGCGTCCAGGGCTGCCCGGAGCCGGGGTCCTCCTGCTCGTCGGCCTCCGGCTGCTGCTCGGACCTCGCCTGCCTCGACGATCAGTGCTGCGTGAAGACGGCGCAGGGCTGCTCCACCTCCGCGGAGTGCTGCTCGGGAAGCTGCACCGACAACGTATGCGACTGCTCCGGCAACGCTGAGCCCTGCGAGACCGCGAGCGACTGCTGCTCGAGCTTCTGCACGCCGGCGAAGGTCTGCGGCACCTGCCAGCGCCAGTGCGCAGGCAAGGAGTGCGGGAGCGACGGCTGCAACGGAAGCTGCGGCAGCTGCACCGGCACCCAGCAGTGCGACTCTGCGGGCCAATGCGTGGCGCAGAGCGGCCGGGACGCGGGAACCTCGCCGCCCGGGCCCGATGCCGGCACGCCGACCTCCCTCACCGTCGGCGCCCCCTGCACCAGCGACCAGGGCTGCCCCTCCGGCTTCTGCATCACCCAGGCTGAAGTCGGCTGGTGGTTGGGCTACTGCTCCAAGGCCTGTACCTCGAACCAGAGCTGCCCGGCCGGGACCCACTGCGGCTTCATCGACGAGAGTGGAAACGGGGCCTGCATGAAGGACTGCTCCTCGAGCTCCAGCTGCCGTGGGCCCCAGTACGAGTGCTACGACTCCGACGGCGCGGGCATCAACGAGTGCGGCCCCGTGGGCTCCGGGACGGGGGCCGTGGGCGCGGCCTGCACCACGACCGCCCACTGCGCCGGCGGACAGAACGGCGGATGCGGCCTCTCACTGCCCGGGGGCTACTGCTACACCTTGTGCGACGCCTCGCTGCCCTGCCCCACGGGAAGCCACTGCGCCAGCGGCGCCTGCATCAAGAACTGCTCCAACGCGAGCAGCTGCCGCACGGGTGAAGGCTATACCTGCCTCGACGACGATAGCGACGGCGTCAGCGAATGCTGGCCAGGGAGCCAGACCGCGGGCGCAGTCGGCGCGGCTTGCACCACCGCGACCCAGTGCAGCGGGGGCGTATGCATCGACTGGCCGGCTGGCTACTGCTCCCAGGACTGCTCCTCCAACGAGTGCTCGTCGGGCGCCGTCTGCGCCGATTTCGGCACCGAGGGCCAGTACTGCATCGATTTCTGCTCGGCGTCGGATCCCTGCCGTTCCAACTACAGCTGCCAGGATCCCGGTATCGGCATCAACGTCTGCCTGCCCAGCAACAATTAGAACTGAGTTGCCTCTAGCTGGATCTCCTGACTGACATTGCAACTCCCATCGGCCGATCCCCTCCGTCGGGGATCGGCCGTATTTGGCGTCACGCCTCCTGCTCGTGTCCCCTCGGTCGAGACCGACCAGAGAGGACGCAGCATGGAGCGTCACCTTGAGTTTCGCTCCCTCGGGCTAAGTTGCCTCACAGAAGGCAGAAGGTCGGCGGGCGGCAGCTCCTCCCAGGGATGTCGTCCCCTCGCCTAGAATGCGCGCCATCCACTTCCACAGGGGAAGCCTCTGACGAGGCAGGGAAGAGGCCGCGGGAATGGCGAAGACGAAGACCGTCTACGCGTGCCAGGCATGCGGGCTGCTGCTGCAAGTTCGACGCGATGGCGTCGCCAAGTTGCCGCGTGGCGACGAACAGCTCCTCCACCGGGTGCGGGGAGGGTTCCAAGGGGGACCACTGGTCACTGATCACCACGGGTGGGCCGCTGGTCTGCGCGGCGTCGAGCAGCCCGCTTCGCAAGAGGCAGGCTGCTGCATACCCCTCGAGACGCTCCACGGCGTTCGTTCCCGGTTGGAGCTGCCGCAGCGAGGGGTTCAGGGCCCGAAGGTTGTCCACTAATGGGGGCCAACCTCCCGTTTGCGGCCCGGTCGTCAACGCGAAGCGCCCGGGTTCATGGCTGGCCATGGCTCGAGGGTGAGCTTCGCTCCCTCGTTTGCGGCTCGAAACCTCCACGCCAGGTTCACGCCGAGGACTCCGTCGAGCCCCCCTGGCAGCGAGTCGACCACCGCCGCCATGACCTGCTCGGCCTTCGCCCCGCCGAGACGTACCTGCGGCAGCGTGACGAGCCGCGCAACAACCCACTGGCCGCCCATGCGGACTCGAATGGGAACCTCGGGGCTCGCGGTCACCCCGGCGCGGGACGCGAATTCCTTGGTCAAGAGCGTGTATCCCGCCGGCTGAGAGAGGGAAATGGTGCCCGTTTGTCCACCCACCTCGAGCTTGGCCGTGTTGACCGGCGCGTCGAGAGTGACCTTGAGCGAGGCCCGGCCGCGACCCAGAAGCTTGTCGCATTCTCCGGCGAGGTAGAGCCGGGCCCGCTCGCGCGGCGCCCAGTCGTCAACGGTCTCGGGGCGCAGGTCGATCCAGTAGGCGAGTGCGAAAGCTCCCTCGCAGGGGCGCTGCAGAGCCGAGTCGACCCATTTTGCATATCGGCCGGCGGCGTATCCGTTGGGTGTGTTCGCCATCGACTGATGGTAATCAGCGGCGGCTTGCTCGTATTCGCCGAGCTCGGCATACGCCTCTCCGCGCCACCACCAATAGTCCGAATCCTCGGGGGACTCTTCGATGAGGCGGGTCGTCTGCTCCGCCACCGCCTTCCACTCGTCGCGCTGCTGGTGGGCGTAGATCGACACCCAAAGGAGCCGCGGCCAAGGGCCGCAGCACTGCTCGAAGTGCTTCACCAACCGGATCGACGTCTCGAACGCGCGTTCGCGGTTCATCCGTTCGCCGAGCCGGAGTGCCCGCGTCTTGTCGCAGCCGAGCTCGACGAGCGCGGCCTCGGTATGCCTGGCTTCGACCATCTGGGCCTTTTCCGGCATTCCGGCTTTTCGGTAGGCCGCGACGCAGCTGCTCTGCTCTTGCGAACCAACCGGTCGCGATTCTCGTAGCCATCAGCGGCGAGCAATGGCTTCCGCCCGGGTGGCACCATGGGCAGGGAATGGTCTTGGAAAGCGGGGTCGACGGGAGCTTGCGCGGCAGGCACCACGAGGCGAGCAGGGCACGATGGAGCGGCGCAGGCTCGAGTTGCTGGCCAAGGCGCCCTGGCAGACGCGAGGGGTCGCTTGGGACGCAGCCCGTCATCCCGCCCATGGCTTCGCCGGACGGTCCCGAGCTTCTTCACTGACGTGTAGACCTGGCCGAACTTCGGCTCAGGCTCAATCGCCCCCACCGTCTCCGGTGATCTTGCCGCTGCGAATACTCGTCTTGATCTTCATGGACGGACCTCCGTTTGGCGGGAGTGTTCTACCTCGGCGCGGGCCTGAGCTTCCAGTCGCGACTCGACCACCGGCGGCCACGGGACGGGCCGCCTTCTGGGCGAAGGCTACAACTCTCGCGCTGCGGCGCTCAACCGAGGCCGCGGGACCGAGGCCGCGGGAGTACGCCGCGGTGCGAGGGTTGGAGTAGGTCAGTCGTCCGGGTAGACAGGGTCGGCGGCGTAGCCCGGAGACGGCTCGAACATCTCCTGCTGCGGCGGGACCCTGGCGCGAGCCAGGCGTGGCTCGCTGGCGGTGATCCCCAGCTCCTTCAGCAAGTCCGCGGCCTTCTCGGGCTCGGTTACGTAGGCCACGATTTCCAGGGGGCGTCTGCCGGAGGCTTGGCGCTCCCTGCGCTTCTTCCTGCGCTACCGCGGTGCACGTCTGGAGGCGCCGACCTCAACGCGATACTCGAACAGAAACCACGGGATGAGGGACTGCCATGACCGAACGCAAGGATCCGGATTTCCTGCTGCTGCCAGGCGCCATGACGCCGTCGCTCCCAGAGGCGATCGAGCGCCAGACGCACGCCTTCGCCCACGCGCAACTCCTTTCCGGAAAGGACCGGTCTTGGCCGGGCCGGTTCGCCGACTACACGCCGTCACCGGTCCTGGTGCCCGCGCTTCTGGTCTCGGCGGCCGGCGTATTCGCCGCTGATGCCCTGGCCATGCTCGCTCGGATCTAGAGGCCAGCGGAACCAGGCCGTGGTCGCCGCGCCGCCCGGGGTTCACCTTGCCGTTGGACTGTGCGCCCGTCCCCGTCAGGAGGGTCGAGCTGCTCGTCGTCACCACTGACGGGAAGCGGGGCAGAGACGTTCAGCCGACCCGACTCTTCAGCGGTCTCCGCGGTGATGGGCAGAAGCCGATCCGCATAGTTGGTCTGGAGCGTCGCCAGCCAGCCCTGAAAGAGCCGTGGATCTGCCTCTTCGTCGGGGCCTCGCTCCGGTTGACAGCTGGCCCCAGTTTTCGGATTTCGGAACCTGGCCCCAGTTTTCGGATTTCGGAACCTGGCCCCGGGCCATTGGCCGCGGCTGACCTGACGCGTCCGCGCGTCCGGGCTCCCGCATCCTCGCCCGGCTGAGGTGCGTTCACGCCTGAGAACGGGCACTTGGCCCGCCCCAGGAGCGTGGCACGCAGCGTGAAGAACCTCGCGCCGTCGAGAGCGAGCCTGAAGCGAGAACCCCAACCCACTCCAAGTCGCTGCAGACCAACCCGACGCCGGGCGACCGGCGTGACGCGAGCGCCGCGCTCGCAGACCAAGCCCAAGGAGCAAGCCGATGAAGACCGCCACCGCCACCCTCACTGCCGCCGCCATGATGTTCACCGCCCCCGCGATGGCGCTCGCCGAGAACGAGCCGAGCCCCGAGGAGATCCACCGCGTCCTCGACTACTTCAATTCCGGCAAGGGCCGCGGCCCCATCCTCACCGGCTTCCGGGCCTGCGTCGCCGTCGACACCCGGAAGGACAGCTCGACGCGCTTCGAGTGCACCGAGGAGGCAGCAGGCACGGTCAAGAAGGGCACGCTGCTCCACGCCTGGACCGCCTGGTTCGTTCCCCAGGGCGACAGCTATGACGACGTGGTGGTGCAGTTCCTCCACGAGGGCAGCTTGCGCTCCACCCATGACCTTTCTGTCAGCGGCGCCTTCCGGACACGGAGCTTCAAGTCCCAGACGCTCTCCAAGAGCGGCACCTGGGAGATCAAGGTCGTCCGCGCAGAGAAGGTGCTGGCCTCCTCGAAGATCGTCGTCGAATAGCAGGGCGGGCGGGTAGCGGGTGACGGAATGAAGCCCCTGGTGGCCAGGTGCCGCCGGGGGCTTCGTCTTCCGGGCCCTGGTTCGGATTCAGCGCGACCGTGCTCCGGGTTCGGTCTACCCTGCGCACCTCATCGCGCAAGGGAGCAGCCGACCGTGAGCCCAGAGCTCTTTGACCAAGTCGTGCTCGGCTGGATGGGGCTCGCCGCCGCGACCTTCATCCTGCTCTTCTTCATCTCCGCGCCCTACGGCCGGCACACGCGCAAGGGATGGGGGCCACAGATCCCCGCGCGGCTGGGTTGGATCTTGATGGAGGCGCCTTCGCCCCTGCTCATGGGAGCGCTGTTCCTGTTGGGCAGCCACAAGAGCGCCGCCTCCATCGCCTTCCTCGTCCTCTGGGAGGCCCACTACCTCCATCGCGCCTTCCTCTATCCCTTCACGCTCTCCAATCCGCGTCCGGTGCCTGTCTCCATCACCTTCTTCGGCGCCTGCTTCAACTTCGTGAACGCCTCGATCAACGGCTACTTCCTCTTCTTCCTCGCCGACCACCCTGCCTCCTGGCTCGCCGATCCCCGCTTCGTCGCCGGCACCGCGCTCTTCGCCGCTGGATTCGTCGTCAACCGCTGGGCGGACCTGCTGCTGCGCGGGCTGCGCGCGCCCGGCGAGACCGGGTACAAGATCCCCCGCGGCGGCCCCTGGGAGCTGGTCTCCAGCCCCAACTACCTGGGCGAGATCCTGCAGTGGTGCGCCTGGGCGCTGCTGACCTGGTCGCTGGCCGGCGCTTCGTTCGCGGTCTGGACCATCGCCAATCTCGCGCCGCGCGCCGTCACCAACCACCGGTGGTACCGCGAGAGGTTTCCCGACTACCCGCCCGCGCGCAGAGCCCTCATCCCCTTCCTCTGGTAGAGGCTCCCTGGGCGGCGAGGTCAGCCCTTCGCAGCCGACCAGCTCGCTTGGAGATGAGCCGCGGGCAAACGTTTTCCCGCGGTGAGGCTCCCCAAGGCGGCGAGGTCGGCCCTTCGCAGCCGGCCGGCTCGCTCGGAGATGAGCCGCGGGCAAACGTTTTCCCGCGGTGAGGCTCCCCTGGGCGGCGAAGTCGGCCCTTCGCAGCCGGCCGGCTCGCTCGGGGATGAGCCGCGGGCAGACGGTTTCCCGCGGCCCGGACCCATAGATCGGAG
>JACRCT010000361.1 GCA_016218885.1 Deltaproteobacteria bacterium
GCGACGAGCATCGGCAGGACCTTGTCCGAGAGTCGCAGCGAGGTGTCCAGCACCAGCAGCGCTACGTCGGGGCGCAGCGCGCGCACCCTGTCGACGAAACAGGCGACCTCGCTGGTGGACAGGTGCTTGGGAGGGCCCGACTTGAGCTCGAGATAGACGAGCCGGCCGTCCGCCACCGCGGCCACATCGAGGTCGCCTCCCACCCCGCGGGCCCGCCAGGAGAGCCCCGTCAGCGCCGCGAACCCGAGACGACGCTCGAGCTCGCGCGCGACGTACCACTCCAACGTGCCGCCGAAGCTGCGCGCCGCCCGGAGAAGCCGGCAGCGGCCCCGGGGGAGGCGCGCGGCCAGCCCCAGCGAGCACAGCTCGGCGGCGAAGTGCCCCGCCTGGTCCGCCTCCAGGTAGCGCGTGGCCTCGGCTGGCCGAAAGCCCCGGGGCTTGAGGATTGCCCCGCGCAGGAATAGGCGGAAAGCGTAGCTGCCGAGCATCTCTCCGAAGCGATCGGCGCGCGCCAGGTCGAGCCCCGGGGGGAACGGCAGGTCCGGCTCGGTGGGCTTGGCCTCGATGCCCCGCCTAAGCAAGTGTGCGAGGACCGGGTGGCTGGGCGCGAGGCGATGCGCACGCGGAGCCCGGCGCGAAGCCGCGGCCGCCTCCTGCTGGTGAGCAGTGGGCCGAGTGGGTACCCGGGTGGTCATCGAAGGTGGGGACCCCCACGCCGAATCCCCGGCTCCAGGTCCGCGCGATCAGCGAAACCGCGCCACGAAGGCGGGCAACGCCACCAGCAGCTGGCGCAGCATCGCGCGGGTGGTCTCGTCGGTCAGTCGCAGCGAGGCATCGAACTTGTCCTGCGCTCGCGCGACGAGCACCTCCGGCTTGAGCAGCACCGGCGACTCGGTGAACAGGAAGCTCTGGCGCAAGGCGAGCTGCGCCCGGACCGTGCCCCAGAGACCGACCGTCGCGCCGACGATGGCCGCTGGCTTGCCATTGAGCACCGACTTGCCTGCGGGGCGGGAAGCCCAGTCGAAGGCGTTCTTGAGCACGCCCGGGATTCCGTAGTTGTACTCCGGCGTCGCAATCAGCAAGACATCCGCCTCGGCGATCGCCGCCTTGAGCGCCACGACCGGCGCGGGGTCGCCTCGCACCTGCTCGTCCTGATCGAAGGGAGGGATGCTGCGCAGCCCATCCCAGATCGCGATCCGCACCCCCGGAGGCGCCAGCTCCTGGGCAGCGCGCAACAGCGCCTTGTTGTAGGAGCCCGTCCGCAGGCTGCCCGCGATCGCGCATACTCGAGTGTCGGCCATCGGTCCCCTCCCCTTCGGTGGAAACCGTTGTAGCGCCGACCCCTCGACGACGACACGGGGCGCAAGCACTGAGCCCTTCGAGCGTCGGCTCGAGAGCAGTATCGCTTCGGTCGAGCAGACCCATACCTTGCGCGGGCGCCGGGCGCGGCTCCCTTCTTCAGGATTCACGCACTCGCCGACACGCGGGGGGACCTGGTCCCGCTCGGAGCGAGACCAGGCCGCCAAGATCACTTGCGAGAATGCGCCCGGGAAAGGGTCTTGCGCGGGCGAACCCGACTACCGACGCTTCGCCGCCTTGGCGGCGCTCTTCTTGGCGGGAGCACTCTTCTTCGCAGGGGCGCCCTTCTTGGCGGCGCCAGTCTTCTTGGCCGCCTGGCGCGGTGCAGCCTTGCCCTTGGCGGCCGTCTTGCGGACGGGAGCCTTTTCCTCTTCGCCGCCACAGCAGCCAGCCTCCTCGCAGCAGCAACCGCACTGGTCGCCGGTCGCCGCGCCGAGCGCCTCCATCGCCTGCGCGAATTCCTTCTCGGAGGGGTCCTCGAACGACTTGACCTCGCCCTTGGCGTCCACGCTGAACTTGAGGATCGTGACCTCGTTCTTCGGCCCCTTCGTGGGCTGCAGCAGCGCGAAGTTCTTCTTGCCCACCGTGAAGAGCTCGATCGGCTGGAAGACATGGTCGACGCCCTTGTTGTCCACGAGCGTGATCAGGTTGTCGAGGGCTTTGCTCTTCTTGGCCATGGGTCTCTCCTGAGATGGGGGGTTGCCTGGAAGCGCGCGCAGACTACCCGGATTCCGCCGCGATGCGACTCAAAATGAGCAATTGCAGCCCCGAGCCAAGCGCGCCTGCCTGCTCGAGCCACCAGAGCATCACTCCGACACGTCGGCGGCAGCCACCGATGGGCCAGCCCCCGCTCCCTCTGCAAGGGGACCGAACGGCCTGGACGCCTCGATGGCTCGAAACGCCTTCCTCTGAACCAAGACCAGCACGATCGCCAGCATGAGGCCGGCGGCGACGGTCGGCACCAGTCGCACTCCCAGGCGATCGGCGAACCAACCCTGGAGCACCAAGCCTACCGCGTAGCCGCCACTGAGCGTGACACTGTAGAGGCTGCTGATGCGCGCCTGCCGCTCGCGTGAGACGCGCCCCATGCAGGTGGTGCTCAGCGCGGTCAGCGTCCAGATGTAGACGCCACCGAGAAGCGAGAGAGCCAGGAAAGCGAGCCGATAGGTCGGGGCCAGCCAATACGCTGCGGTGACAGGCGCGAGCGCCAGCAGCGAGTAGGTCATCAGACGCCGCACTCCCCAGCGCACGGCGACCGCGTTGGCGGTGAAGGCGAACACCAGAGCGCCGAGGCCCTGGGCTACGGCCAACCTCGAGGCATCCGCGGTGTCGCTGCCCAAGGCCTTGATGGCGTAGGCGGGCATCAGCCCGATGAAGGGCGCGATGAGCACCGCAACCGCCAGCACGAGGGGCAGCGCGAGCCGAATCCCGGGATCGATTCTCGCTACTCGCACTCCATCGAGGATCCCCCGCCAGAGACCGCCGACCGGCGCGAGCGGGTTCCCCGTCGGCCGTGGAGCCGTCAGCACGGCGATCAGCACGCCGAGGAAGCTCAGCGCGTTGGTCGCGAAGGCGAAGGTGATGCCGCCGGTGGTGAGGATGGCCGCTGCCAACATGGGGCCAATCGTCCGCGCGAGGTTGAACTGCGCCGAGGTCAGGCTCACCGAGCTGAGCAGATCTTCGGGCGCCACGATCTCGGTCAGCAGGGAGTTGAAGGCGGGCGCACTCAAGGCGCTCGCGCAGCCGTTGAGGAAGACCAGCGTGGCAACCCAGGTCAGCGGCAGATGACCCACCAGGGCCAGGATCGCCAAGGTGGTTGAGCCGAGGGCTTGGGCCACCGTGAGCGGCACGATGATCCGCCGCCGATCGACACGGTCCGCCAGGGCCCCACCCAACGGAGCCAGGAAGACCATGGGCAAGTAGGTCAGGGCCGCGATGCTCCCCGTCCAGCCGGCCTTTCCGGTGGTCTCGGCCACGTAGACGCCGATGCTGATCGCCTGCACCCAGGTGCCGACGTTCGAGACGAAGGCGCCGAACCAGATCCGCACGTAGGCCGGATAGCCGAAGGCGCGCAGAGAGGGGAATCGGGCGGTCAGTCCAGTCACAGGCAAGGCGCCCGCGTTCTAGCGCCGCCCGCCCGGGATTGACAGTCCCATGAGACTGCTCGAGTCACTGCCACCAGGTGAGCGAACGGGCAGCCGTGCACCCGAGCCGTGAGTCTCAGCGAGCGACTCAGTTGCGGCTTCTCCCGAGAATCGTTCGCAAGCTCCCCTGCTTGACCGGCGCCCGGCCGGGCAAGAAAATGTCTGACTTCATCCGACTCACGCTCAAGGGGAGCGCCATGCCCATCGACAAGCTGAAGATCACGACCGCCTTCCAGCAGGCCGTGCGCAACAACGTCGTCTCCGAGCAGGAAGCGCGCTCGCTCAAGGCGCTGGTGGCCAACGACCCCGAGGGCATCAAGCTCGTCCAGGATCTGTTCCAGGCCGAGAGCACCAAGACACCCGGCCTGAAGATTGCGGCGAGCTTCAGCAAGCTCATCGGCGGGGCGCCTTCCCAGCCGGGTCCGGCCGCCCTGGAGCGCATCGACCAGCGGCCCATCAAGCCGTACGGCGCGTTGGTGGACATGGCCAAGCTCAATGCGCAGTTCCCCGGCGATCAGCCCATGACCTCGGTGAAGGACGCCTTCAGCCTCCGCGTGGACCTCGGGGGCGGCAACCAGGTGAGCTCGCCCACCCACCTCTTCGGCGAGACCGTCAACGTCATCCCCTACGCCGACAGCGACGGCGGGGTGGACGCCGCCGGCATTGCCGTCGCCTACGGCGACCAGGCCATCGGCCAGTACTTCAAGCCCGGCGAGATCGGCTTCGCCATCAAGCACCACCGCCCGTCGCACCGCAGCCTGGGGGGCTCCAACGCGAACGACAAGGAGCACCTCAAGCTGCAGGACACGCACATTCAGATCGTGGTCGGCGTCGAGGAGAAGGATGCGGCCGGCCAGGCCCACAACGGAGCGATCACCATCAACAACCCGCAGAACTACCAAAAAGGCGAGTTCGGCGACCA
>JACRCT010000362.1 GCA_016218885.1 Deltaproteobacteria bacterium
GAAACCGCCAGCCCGCTCGCCCTATCCTCATCTGAAAAGGGCACTCGAGGGGAGAGTGGCGATTGTGCCGGTGCGCCTCTCAAACACTTGTGCACCTCGCCCTCGGCTGTCAGGATTCGCCCCTTCGCCTCGGAGGACACCATGCACCGATCCGTTCTTGCCCTTGCCGCGCTTTCCCTCGTCGCCTGTGCCGAAACCATCACCAGGGAGACCTGCGACGAGGCGGCGATGCCGGGAACCTGGAAGGCCAGCCTGACGAAGACCGACGGCCCCGACACCTGCCCGACCCTTACGAAGAGCATCGAGATGCCCAGCGGCTGCTCGGCCAACTGCGGCTGCACCGAGTCGCAGATCGTCTTCGAGCTTCCGACCGACCCCACCAAGGAGGACCGCTGCGCCTTCCGCTTCCAGGAGACCTGCCCTGGCGGGCAGACCCTCGACTGCCGCACCGTCACCGTCGAGAGCGCGACGTCGGCCGCGGGCCAGTGCTTCCTCAAGCTGGGCACCGTGGCCTGCACCTACGACGTCGAGTGGAGCAAGCAGTAGCAGGCAGACTGCTCAGAGCCAGCCCTTCTCCCGGTACCAGCGCGCGGCGCGCTCGATCGACTCGGCCATCGGCGTCTTCGCCGAGAAGCCCAGGCGCTCGCGGGCCTTGACGGTGGAGCAGGTCCAGCCGGGGACCAGGAGCTGCTGCGCCATCTTGCGGTTGACCGGCAGGTGCTTGCCGGTGGCCCGCGACACGAGGTCCGCGCCCGCGACCACCGCGCGGAACACGGCCCTGGGGATGGGCACGGTGAAGGTCCTCGTGCCCAGCGCCCGGGCCACCAGCTCCTGCAGCTCCTCCATCGTCGCCGTCTCGTGGGAAAGGAAGAACGAGTGCCCCACCGCCTCGTGCTTCTCGGCCAGCACGAGCAGCGCGTCGACCACGTCCTCGACGTCGATGAACGAGAAGAGCGGTCGGGGCTCTCCTAGAAGGCTCACCTTCAGGCCCTTCTGCACGATCTTGAAGAAGAGCAGGTTCTCGCGATCCCCCGGCCCCAGGATGCGCGAGGGTCGGGCCACCGTGACGGGGAGCCGGCCGGCGTAGGCGTAGGCGATGCGCTCCGCCTCGGCTTTGGACTCGCCGTACCAGTCACGCGGCGCGAAGGGCGCTTCCTCGGTCGGCGCATCGCGGCGTGGGCCGACGGCGGCCAGAGAGCCCGCCAGGACCAGCCGCGCCCTCCCGCCTGCCTGGAGGATCGCCTCGCACATGGTGCGCGTCCCTTCGGCGTTCACGCGGAAGAACGCTTCGCGCCCGGGAGCCCTGCGGATGCCCGCGAGATGGACGACTGCGTCGCAGCCCTCCACCGCCTTCGCCAGGCCCTCAGGGCGGGTGACGTCGGCGGGCACGAGCTCCACCGGCAGCCCGTCGAGCGGCGAGGCATCGTCGCCCGGCATCACCAGGCAGCGAGGAGGAGCGCCTGCCGCGCACAGCCGCCGGGCGAGCGTGCTGCCGACGAAGCCGTTGGCACCAGTGATGAGGGCGCGCATGGAGCCTCCACCTGTGCGAAAGCCCGGCAGCGGGGCCGGGCTTCGCGATGCTGCTCTAGCGATTCGAGAGAAGGGAGCTACTTCCGGGCGCGGGGTCCTACTCGTTGACCACGCGCAGGCCGGCTTTTCCCCCGGCGGCTGCGCGCAGCGCCTCCTTCTTGTCGGTGCGCTCCCAGGTGAACTCCTTCTCGGTGCGCCCGAAGTGGCCGTAGGAGGCGGTCCGCTGGTAGATGGGCCGCAGCAGGTCGAGGCTCTCGATGATCTCGCGGGGCTTGAGGCCAAAGGTCTTGCGGACGGCCTCGGAGATCTTCTCCTCGGACACCTTGCCGGTGCCGAAGGTCTCGACGAGCACGCTCACCGGCTCGGCCACGCCGATGGCGTAGGCGACCTGCACCTCGCAGCGGTCAGCGAGCCCGGCGGCGACGACGTTCTTGGCGATGTAGCGCCCCATGTAGGCGGCCGAGCGGTCGACCTTGCTGGGGTCCTTGCCCGAGAAGGCCCCGCCGCCATGACGGCCCATGCCGCCATAGGTGTCGACGATGATCTTGCGGCCGGTGACGCCGGAGTCCCCCATGGGGCCGCCGATGACGAAGCGGCCGGTGGGGTTGATGAAGTACTTGGTCTTCTTGTCGAGCAGCTTCTTGGGCAGGGCGGGGAGGATCACCTGATCCATGATCCCGTCGTGCAGCTTCTTGTTGGAGACCTCGGCCGAATGCTGGCTGGAGACGACGACGGTGTCGATGCGCACCGGCTGGCCATCGACGTACTCCACGGTGACCTGGCTCTTGCCGTCGGGCCGCAGGAAGGGGAGCTTGCCCTTCTTGCGCATCTCGGTCAGGCGCTTGGTGAGCTGGTGCGCGTAGTGGATGGGCGCGGGCATGAGCATGTCGGTCTCATTGCACGCATAGCCGAACATCATCCCCTGGTCGCCCGCGCCCTGCTCCTTCTTGGCCCCGGCATCCACGCCGCGAGCGATGTCGCCCGACTGCCCTTCGATGGCCACCATCACGCCGCAGGTGTTGCCGTCATAGCCCATCGCCGAGTCGGTGTAGCCGATGCGGGTGATGGTGCTGCGGATGATCTTCGGGATGTCCACCCAGGCCGAGGTGGTCACCTCGCCGGCCACGATGGCGAAGCCCGTCTTGACGAGCGTCTCCACCGCCACGCGCGAGCAGGGGTCCTTGGCGATGAGCGCGTCGAGGATGCCATCGGAGATCTGGTCGCAGATCTTGTCGGGGTGGCCCTCGGTGACCGATTCGGACGTGAACAGGAAGTTCTTCATGGGCTTCTCGCCTCGTTTGGGGAGCTTGGGATGTGTCGAATGAGAGCGGGGGAGGCTATTGCCGCAACGTCGTCAAGTCAAACACCGGTTGGGTAGGTGTTCTGCCAGGGCGCCAGCGATCACGCCAGGCCGCAGCCCCTCGCTGCTCTGGCCTCAGGGCAAGCAGACGCCAAGCTCATCGAGGTAGGAATAGCACTTGTATTGGCTCGGTCGGCAACTGCCACAACTGGTGAACGGGTTGGGGCAGGAGTCGACCGAGCAGTAGCCCACGCACTGGGGGCCCATCCCGGTGTCGACGCAGGCCAACCGGTCGGCGCAGGGGTTGCGAAGGTCGCCCAAGAGCTCCTCGCACACCGCTCCCGGCGCTTGAGCATTGGGAGCGAGCGCCCGGCAGTAGCCTTCGCTACCGCTCGTGGCTGCGGGCGAGCAACCGGTCGGGTTCTGGAGGGCGTCAGGGGGGCAGGCGTCGGAGCCGAAGAGGTCACAGCGCCGGTAGCAGACACCCGGGCGGGTCTCCTCCAGCATCCCGTCCTGGAGGCTGCTGTAGTCCAGACAGACGTCGGTCGAGCTCGAGCAGGGCGCCGGCGGGTTGGCGAGCGCCCCCGCGTTGCACGCTCTCTGGCAGGTGCCCAGGGTTTCGCCGGGGCGGTCGGGGTCGGGCTGGATAGGCATGCATAGCTCATCGACGGGGCACAGCTCGCTCATCCGCGTCCGGTCGGCGTCGGTGCTGCAGGCGCCCAGGTGGGGCGCCACTCCGCCCTGAAGGCAGAGACCAATCTCCCAGGCGCCACCCTCTCCATCCTCCCCGACCCAGGGGATACAGCGGCTGTCGCCAGGGCTGAGGCTGGTGCAGGGCTGGTAGTAGCGCGAGCGCTCTGAAGGGTTGGAGCCGGGGTCCGCGCAGATGTTGTAGTAGCAGTGCCGGCGCAGCTGGGTCATGCAGGTGGTGTAGGGAGTGGCGCAGTCCGAGCTGGAGCGGCAGGGCTGCATGCAGAGGTTGTAGCCGGAGAGGCTGACGCACTCGAGACCTGCCTCGCAGGGAGAGTTGGGGACGCACTCCTCGAACTCACGGGGAAGCCGGCACGTCGCCGGCCGCGGGCTGTCGTAGTCCCAGTCGCAGGCCAGGCCGTAGGCCGCGCAGGTGTCGGGATGCCCCATGCCCCACGGGTCGGTCCAGTACGGGAGGCAGGTGCAGACATCGCCCGAGGTCATGGTCTGCGGGTCGTAGCAGCCCTGTCCCTGCTGGCACGCCGCGCCGTCGCACGTCGGCGGCCGGCAGCGCCCCGTCGTCCCGTCGCAGACCTCGCCCTCTGCGCAGCCCACTGGCGGGTTGCACAGCTCGATGCAGAGGGGCCAGGGCTGGCTCGTGTCGCACCACTGGGACGAAGAGCAGGGCGGATCGCACCGCGTGGAAGCGCAGCGGCCGCTCCGATCGCAATAGGAGTCGGGCGGGCACTGGCCGCAGCTGCCGCCACAGCCATCGTCTCCGCATTCACGTCCGGCGCAGGAGCACGTCGAGACGCACTGCCCCGAGGCCCCGTCGCACCACCGCGGATAGGAGCAGCTGCCGCAGGAGCTGCCACATCCGTCGTCGCCGCACTGCTTGCCCTCACA
>JACRCT010000363.1 GCA_016218885.1 Deltaproteobacteria bacterium
CTCTCGCGATACAGCCCGGAGCAAGCGCGGCGGCACCTGGTTCTTCCAGGCATCACCGGTTGGGCGCAGGTCAACGGGCGCAACAGCCTCTCCTGGGAGGAGAAGTTCGCCCTGGACTGCTGGTACGTCGACAACTGGAGCCTCGGGCTCGACGCGACGATTCTGCTCCGAACTGCACGGGCAGTCCTCTTTCGCACCGGCATCTCCCAGGGGGGGCACGCGACGATGCCGGAGTTCAGAGGGACCCCGAGCGGCAGCCAGCCTCTGAAGGGGGCGGCGTGAAGCGAATCGTCATCCTGGGCGCGGGCGGGCAGGCCCGAGAGGTCCGGTGGATTCTCGAGGACCTCAATCGGGTCTCGGCGACGTACCACTTCCTTGGGTACGTGGTCAGCGACCTGTCCAAGCTGGGCGAGAGAGATAGCCGCAGCGAGGTGCTGGGCGACTACGGCTGGCTGCGGGAGCATCGTGGCGAGATCGATGCCCTCACTCTGGGCATCGGGTCGCCACAGGGTCGGCTCAAGGTCGCGGGAGACCTCGAGCCCGAGTTCGGCTCCGTGTACTGGCCGGCCCTCATTCACCCGTCGGCCGTCTTCGATCCCAAGAGTTGCCGATTCGCCCACGGAGCGCTGGTCTGTCCCGGGGTGGTCGCCACGGTGAACATCGAATTCCAGCCCCACGCGATGGCTAACTTTGGCTGCACCATCGGCCACGAGAGCTCTCTCGGCCGCGGCTGCGTGGTGATGCCCGGAGCCAACATCTCCGGCGGGGTCGTGCTGGAAGAGGGCTGCATGGTCGGAACAGGGGCGCAGGTTCTGCAGTACCGGCGGGTCGGGCGGGCGGCTTCGGTCGGCGCTGGGGCCGTGGTCACCAAGGACGTCCCCCCGGGCGAGACGGTCGTGGGTATTCCGGCGAAGCCTCTCAAGAAGTAGCCTCTCGACCCGACGAGACCAGGCGAGAGCATTCGGGTAACCGTCTCGAGTGCGGCCCGCGCTCCCAGTAGGGAGAAAGGCCAGCAGGGCTCGGGGCTGACGGCAGAACCGACGGAGACGACATGAACAAGCGCATCTACCTCTCCGTGCCGCACATGGGACCAGAGGAGGAGGGCTTCGTCCGAGAAGCCTTCGCGTCCAACTGGCTCTCGACGGTCGGGCCGAACCTCAATGCCTTCGAGGAGGAGTTCGCCACACGTTTGGGCCGGCCCGCCGTCGCGCTGGGCAGCGGGACCGCCGCGATGCACCTGGGACTGCGCCTGTTGGGGGTCGGGCCGGGTGACGAGGTCTTCGTCTCGACCCTGACCTTCGTCGCCTCTGTGAACCCCATCCGGTACCTCGGGGCCACCCCGGTCCTGCTCGACAGCGACCGGGCCACCTGGAACCTGGATCCGGAGCGCCTGGCGGACGCCCTGAAGGCGAAGGCCGCGAAGGGGAAACTCCCCAAGGCGGTCATCGTGGTCCATCTCTATGGTCAATCGGCCGACATGGACCCGATCCTCGATGCGTGCCGGCGCTACGAGGTGCCGGTGTTCGAGGACGCAGCGGAGGCGCTCGGCACCCTCTACAAGGGCAAGCCAGCCGGATCGATGGGGGTGGTCAGCGCCTTCTCCTTCAACGGGAACAAGATCATCACGACCACCGGCGGGGGGATGCTCGCGTCCTCGAAGAAGGAATGGGTCGACAAGGCGAGGTTCTGGTCCACCCAGGCCCGCGACCCAGGCGTGGCCTACGAGCACACCGAGGTCGGCTACAACTACCGCCTGAGCAACGTCCTTGCCGGGATCGGGCGCGGGCAGCTCAAGGTGCTCGAGGAGCGGGTCCGCCAGCGGCGAGCCGTGGCGTTCGCCTACCGCGATGCCTTCGCCGATCTCCCGGGCATCGAGCTGATGCCCCAGGCCGGCTACGGACTCCACACCAACTGGCTCAGCGTCTTCCTGGTCGATTCCGCGAAGTTCGGAGGGACGCGAGACGACATCCTCCGAGCGCTCGAACCCGAGAACATCGAGGCGCGCCCAGTCTGGAAGCCGATGCACCTGCAGCCCCTCTACGCGTCGGCAGAGCGGTTCGGGGGCGAGGTGGCCGAGGACCTCTTCGCGCGGGGAATCTGCCTGCCGAGCTCGAGCAGCCTGTCGCCGGACGAGCAGGGACGGGTGATCGAGCTGGTCCGGAAGTGTGCCCGCGTGAGCGGGCGAGGCCCGTGAGTCGTCGCTCGCCATGATTTCGCTCAGGAGCGCGAGGGCGGCATGGGCCCGACTCGCGGAGCGAGGCGAGGTTCTTCGCCGAATCCTCCACGTCCTTCCCGCCAAGCTCGAGCGGGGAGACCTCGCAGGCCTCGACGAATCGGTCGCGAGCGATGCAGCGACTCACGGGCTGCTGGTCCACATAGCCGCCGCGACGGCTCCGGCTGCCCTCGACCCCTCGGTCGCGAGCTTGGTCGCGAGCACCCGCCGGCAGCTCGGGTTCCAGGCTCAGCGGGTGAAGCGGAGCTGGGACCTCGCGCTCGCTGCCCTCCAGGCAGCTGGGATCGACTGCCTGCCGCTCAAGGGCCGCGGCCTTGCTCTACGCCTCTACGGGGACCCGGCTCAGCGGTTCTGCGCCGACGTGGAACTGTTTGTGAGGCCCGAGAGCCTCGGCTTCGCGCTCGAGGTGCTCGCCGGCGCAGGTTTCCGGAAGCCGGACTGGATCTCGCTCGACTACTACCGGCAAGCCCAACACCACATCCTGCTGACGGGACCGGCGGGCTCAGCCCCGGTCGAGCTGCACTTTGCCCTGCTGTCCGGGCTTGGTCGGCGCCTGGACTCCGCTGAGATCTTTGCGCGCGCGCGGCTGAGTCAGGTCGGCGGTTCCACGCTCTTGACGATGACGCCTGAGGACGAGCTCGTGTACCTGGCCGCCCACGCCGCCGTGCATGGGTTCACGCCACTTTCCTTCCTCTACGATCTAAAGGTCCTGGCCACGACCCCGATCGATCTCGAGCTGGCTCTCGCGCGGTCTCGGTCGGCGAGAGTCTTCGCAGCGGTTTCGATGGCTCTCTCCGTTGCCGAGCACTGGTTTGGGCTCGACTGGGCGCAGAGGTGGCCCGCAGAGCGGCACCTGAGTGCGAGGTGTGCTGGGCCGCTCTTCGCCGACCCGCTCATCCTCTCGGCCGCCCACTCCCGCCACAAGCGGCTGTCATGGCCGAGCGGCTTCTTGCTGACCGATGACCTCGGGGACGCGGCCTCGCGGCTGGGCCACAACGCTGCCCGGGTCGCGAAGCGCCGGGCCCGGCGGCACCTGGGCAGCTGGGTCCCCTCGAGCTGGGGCGACTGATTCGCCGCCGCTTCAGTCTAGGCGCGTGGGCCGGACGTCTTTGGGGGCGGCGTCCCAGCGAGGAACCGCTCGATGGCGTCGGCCATGCGCTCGCCAGCCCGCCCATCCCAGCCCTCAGGCACCCGGCCGGACTTGCCCTTGCCAGCCAGGATGCTCTCCACTTCGGCGGAGATGCGCCGGACGTCGAGCCCCACGATCGTGTTCGTCCCCTCTGAGACGGTGATCGGGCGCTCCGTCCCCTCTCGCAGGGTCAGGCAGGGGACGCCCAGCGCGGTCGTCTCCGCCCGGATCCCGCCGGCGTCGGTGGCCGCCAACGCGGAGCTCGCCATCAGGGTGACGAAGTCGTTGTAGCCGACGGGGGCGATGGCCTTGAGGCCTGGGAGGGTGCGGAGCCGCTCGGCGAGGCCCAGGCTCTCCGCGCGAGCGGACGTGCGGGGATGCACGGGGAAGACGACGGGCACCCGGCTCCCGATGGCTTCCAACGCGTCCAGCGTTGCGGCGAGCGTCTCGCGGGAGTCGACGTTGGCCGGTCGATGCAGGGTCGCGACCGCGTATCTCTTGGGGGTCAGGGCCAGCCGGGCGAGGACATCGGTGGGCTGCACCAGGGCGAAGCGCAGGGAGTCGATCATCACGTTCCCTACGAAGGCGATGCGCTCCTCCGGGATCCCCTCGCGGCGGAGGTTCTCCTCGGCGTCACGGGAAGGGATGAGCAGCAGGTCGGAGA
>JACRCT010000359.1 GCA_016218885.1 Deltaproteobacteria bacterium
CCGCCGACGTCCCTTCCCGAGGATGTGCCTGCGGGCTGGCAGCGCTACGACGGTATCTCCTGCCGGTTTCCGCTTTACATCCAAGGAGCCAAGGGCATTCCACTTCCGCATATTGAATGGGAGCCTTGCCCAGCGCCTATTCCGGCGGATTTGGGGTGCCGCAGAATCAAGGCGGGCTGGGGCTTTGCTGGCGAAGGGCAGATCTCGGTCTATCCGCGCTTCTGGCGCGACGGAACCACTGGAAAGTCATTCATCGAGGTCAACCGAGCAGATCGACCTACGGATCGCATCTTTCTGATTGTCACGGAGCTTGACGGGTCGGTGCGTGTCGCCTTTCTCCAGAGGAGATATTCCAGCAGTGTCACGTTTGGCGGCCCCGATGCAATAGCCGACGGCCGATATGTCTTCGGTGTAGTAGGCGGCGAGATAGACGGTTTCATTGGAGGGCGCATCGGCGAGGCTTACCCGAGGGTGGCCTATGCCGGCACGCATCAAACGCGCTGGTACTCGAACTGGGCGGCATCAGAAGGATGGATAGTGCGCTTCAATGCTTTCGTGTCAAAAACCGCTTGGAATCCAATCCTCGTGGAAGAGATTCCCTTGCCCGGGTCCGTTGGAGGCGGCCTCGAGCCACACTTGGGTTTTGGAGTCGGAAAGGACATCTTCTGGGAGGTCGGGTCACAAGATCTGAGCGGGGTCGTATCCTGGAGCATGGCGGAAGGCGCCCGGTCGTTGCTGGTTTGGCCCAATGACCCGCTACACAGTGCTGGCAACTTTGGGACCGACGGCCAGGAGATGGCATGGACCTATGCTGACCAGCGCGACTCCGCAACGGGAGAATGGAGCAGGGTCAGTGTCATGACCGGGCCGTACACCACTGATCCTGAGCAGCTAAAAACCACGGCGCGTCGGCTTCGCTCGGACTTCGGGAGCTTCAGCCCGTACCCGTATCATGTTGGATGCGGCTATGCGGCTCGAGTCATTGGCATGAACCAGTCGTTCGCGCTCTTCATCGTCCGGCTGAGGGACGGTGTCTCGTGGATCATTCCCGATGGCCAGCAAACAGGCAGCTGGCGGTTCGGCCTAGCCTCGATCGGGATTGCCTGCAATACCGCGGGCGAGCAGGTGGAGGTCTTGAGCACATTCTACGGCCCAGAGACCTGGGCGCAGCGTGTAACAATGGTGCGCATTCCGCTTGCGAACCTGGGGCCCGGATTGCCGCCGGATTGAGAGATGGCATCCGGAATACGGGGGCGCCGATGAGGCTCGAGTTCTCCAAGGAGCCGAGCGGGCCGTGGCTGCTGGGGGTGACCGGCGGTGCCGGTCTTGCGCAGGTAGCTGGGGTGAACGCCGTCTGTTGGAGGCCCGCGGAACTCGCCGGGGGCTGGAGCGCCTGGCCCTTTCCGCAGGCCCTCATGAAGGCTACCTGAGCAACGGCTTCGGGCAACGATCCTGGCTGCCGCATCTCCCTCGGGTCCCGTCGGTCCCATACCCCACACCGCAAGGCCACCCAGCGCGGCCTCCCGTGAGCGCCCCCGCCGTTGCTTGGCCAACTTGCCGATGCTAGAAGGGTCCGGTTTTGGGCACTTCGGGGAGCGTGCGCATGCGGACCCTTGGCGTGATTGGCGGCAGTGGGCTCTACGACATGCCCGGTCTGCTCAAGGCGCGCGAGGTGCGGGTCAAGACCCCCTTCGGCGAGCCGTCGGACACGTTTCTCGTCGGGCAGCTCGGCAACGTGCAGCTGGCCTTCCTGCCGCGCCACGGACGCGGGCACCGCCTGCTGCCCACCGAGATCAACTCGCGAGCGAATTTCTGGGCCTTCAAGAAGCTGGGCGCCGAGCGGATCATCAGCTTCAGCGCGGTCGGCTCGATGCGCGAGGACATCGCGCCCGGGCACATGGTGGTGGTCGACCAGTTCATCGACCGCACCCGGCAGCGGCCGCAGACCTTCTTCGGCGAGGGCATCGCCGGGCACGTGCAGATGGCGGACCCGCTCTGCCACGAGCTCGCCGGGGTGCTCTTCGACGCGGCGGTGGAGGCGGGCGCCACCGTCCACCGCGGCGGCACCTACCTGTGCATCGAAGGGCCGCAGTTCTCGACCCGCGCCGAGAGCCGGCTGATCCGCAGCTGGGGCGTGGACGTGATCGGCATGACCAACCTGCCGGAGGCCCGCCTCGCCCGCGAGGCCGAGCTCTGCTACGCCACGGTGGCGCTCTCCACCGACTACGACTGCTGGCATCAGACCGAGGAGGACGTGACGGTCGAGGCGGTGGTCGCGGTGATGCGCAAGAACGTCAAGACCGCCCAGGAGATCGTGCGCCTCGCCGCTCGCCGGCTCGATGGCGAGGCGACCTGCCACTGCGGTCGGGCCTTGAAGAACGCGGTGATGACCGCACCCGACCGCGTCCCACTCGCGACCTGGAAGCGGCTCGAGCTGCTGGTCGGTCGCTACCTGCCCAGGCCCGGTGCGGCCCGGAAGCGTCTTTCAAGCTCGCGCAAGCGTCGCTCTGGCTAGAATGGCGACGCCCTCGGCCCTCATCGTAGGAAACCCGCTCCCCAGACAGTAAGGACAGCCATGCCCGTGCTCGTGGTCGGTTCGGTGGCGCTCGACAGCGTGGAGACGCCATTCGGCAAGCGTGAGGAGATCCTCGGTGGCTCCGCCACCTACTTCTCGATGGCGGCCTCCTTCTTCACGCCGGTGCGCGTGGTGGCGGTCGTCGGCGAGGACTTCCCCGACAGCCACCTGTCGATGCTGTCCAGCCGCGGCGTGGATCTCTCCGGGCTGGTCCGCCAGCCGGGGCGCACCTTCCGCTGGAAGGGCCGCTACACCCACCAGCTCAACGACGCGCAGACCCTCGACACCCAGCTCAACGTCTTCGAGCACTTCGAGCCGAAGCTGCCCGAGCCCTGGCGTTCGACTCCCTATGTGTTCCTGGGGAACATCGACCCGAACCTGCAGTCCAAGGTGCTCGACCAGGCCCAGCGCCCGACCCTGGTCGCCGCGGACACGATGAACTTCTGGATCCGCGGCAAGCTCGAGGACCTGAAGCAGACCCTGCGGCGCGTGGACCTGCTCTTCGTCAACGACGCCGAGGCCCGCGAGCTCGCCGCCGAGCCCAACGTGGTGCGCGCGGTGCGCAAGATCATGGCGATGGGCCCCAAGGTCGTGGCCGTCAAGCGGGGCGAGTACGGCGCGCTGCTCTTCCAGGGCGACACCGTCTTCAGCGCCCCGGCCTATCCCCTGGCCGACGTCTACGACCCCACCGGCGCCGGCGACTCCTTCGCCGGTGGTTTCATGGGCTACCTGTCCACCTGCAGCGAGCCCACGAAGGTGAACGTGCGGCGGGCGACCATCATGGGCAGCGTCATGGCCTCGTTCGCGGTGGAGGGCTTCAGCCTCGACCGCTTCAAGTCCCTCACCGAGCCGGAGATCTTCGAGCGCTTCCGGGCCTTCCGGGCCCTGACCCACTTCGAGGATCTCGCCGCCGGCACCCTGCGCGCGGTCTCGTGAGCGCCGCTTCCGATATGGCCTGCCCCTGTGGAAGCGGAAGGCCCGAGAGCCAGTGCTGCGGGCCCTGGCTCGCCGGCGCTCCGGCTCCCACTGCGCAAGCGCTGATGCGCTCGCGCTACACGGCCTACGTCCGGCAGCAGATCGACTACCTGCTCGAGACCCACGACCCGGACACGCGGGCACAGGTGGACCGCGAGGCCACCGCCCGCTGGGCGCGCGAGGCGCAGTGGACGGGTCTCACCGTGCTCGACGTCGTGGCCGGAGCAGAAGGGGACGAGGAGGGCGAGGTCGACTTCGAGGCCAGCTGGAGCGCCGCTGGCCAGAACCACACGCATCGCGAGCGCTCGCGCTTCCGCAAGGTGGAAGGCCGCTGGTTCTTCGTGGGCGGCAGCGTCCCCAAGCGCAATCCCACCCGCGTCGAGCCCAAACCGAAGCCCAACGAGCCCTGCTCCTGCGGCAGCGGGAAGAAGTACAAGCGCTGCCACGGGCAGAATGCCGGCGGCTGAGGCTGCGCCTGAGGCTGCCAAGCCTCCTTCGCAGGCTCCAGACCGCATCCTCGTTGACGATCACGAGGATGCATTTGCGGCCACCTAGCCCGCTCGCTCCGCGAGCACCCGCACCGGCAGGACCA
>JACRCT010000360.1 GCA_016218885.1 Deltaproteobacteria bacterium
CAGCTCGGCGGATGGTGCCGATGCTCTCGACGAGCGCCTGATGGGCCGGGCTGCCCTTCCTCGTGTTCTTCGCGATGTACTCGGAGAAGAGCGCCCGGAAGTGCTTGAGCGACTTGCGTGGGATGAGAACGGTCGCGTACGTCACGCCACCTGCGCCGGGCCGAACGTTGAGCAGCTCGTAGCCACCTTTGCGAACGGAATCGAGGCTTTGAATCTCGAGGTCGAACCCAGGCTCGCTCAGGAACTCGACGCGGATGACGGCGTCCTGCTCCTCGTCGGGTGGAAGGGCGTTCTCGAACTCGTTCTGGAGCTTGGCCCCGTGGCTGGCGCGGTCATGCTGCTTGAATTTCTTCTTACCGCCGCCAGCTTGGACCGACGTGAAGCGGCTCGTCGTCGGGTCGAACGGAACGCGCAGATGTGGACGGTTGAACGGCTTCTTTGCCAAGGAGGCCCTCCGCGCTCGGGACTACTTCGACCGCAGGCCGCGCCGCTCCTCGAAGGCCTTGAGCAGTGCCGCTGTCGAAATCCCTTTGCGATCGGAGAGGACCGCATCCTTCACTGCGTCGTCGCAGGCGCGAGCGATCTGGGCATAGCTCAGGCCCTGAGCTGCGGCCGCCAGTTCGCGAAGATCCACCGCGCCCCGGAACGCGCCAAGGCGGGCCTCGATCACTTCCTCGACAAGCTCGCCCGCGGGCACGTCGTACTCGATCACATCGTCGAACCTTCGGAAGAGCGCGTGATCGAGCATCTGCGGGTGGTTGGTCGCAGCGATGATGAGGCTGTCCGAGTCGTCCTGCTCGAGGAACTGGAGGAACGAGTTGAGGACCCGGCGGATCTCGCCGACGTCGTTGGAGGCAGCCCGCTGGCCGCCGATGGCGTCGAACTCGTCGAAGAAGTAGATGCCGCGGGTGGAGCGGATGGCATCGAACACCAGGCGGAGCTTCGCAGCCGTCTCGCCCATGAACTTGGTGATCAGGGCGTCGAGGACGATGGTGAAGAGCGGCAAGGTCATCTCGCCCGCCAGGGCTGCGGCGGTCATCGTCTTGCCGGAACCGGGCGGACCAACCAGCAAGAGGCGGTGACGAGGAGCGAGCCCGTGCTCGCGCAGCTTGAAGTGCTGCCGCTGCTCACGGAGAACGCGGTCGAGCCGCTCGCGGACGGCCGGCTGAAGGACCATCTCGGCCAAGCGCGTCTTCGGGTAAGTGACCGACAGGAGCCCGGCCAGTTCACCCTTCGGCTGCACGAGTGGCGTCGGTGGCTCGGGCCGTCTAGGAGCGACCGTGCCACGGGCTTTGATCTCGTCAATCAGTTTCCGGAGCTCCTGCGCGAGCTTCGAATGCCCCTGCCTGGCGGCGTGGGCAGCGACCTGCATGGCCACCGACAGGAACCGATCCTGGTCCCCTTGGGAGTAGCTCTGGACGAGCGCCTTGAGCTGTTCCGCGGTGGCCACGTCGACATCCCCTTCAGGTAGGTGGGCAACGGGCTGGTCGGCTGAGGGATCTGCCGCCCGTCGGGCCCATTGGAGCACCTTACCAGGAAGGTAGAACATCGAAAGGAACAGGAAGCGTGCCGGCTCGCCCCAGCGATCTGCTCGGCGTCCCGAGCCCTCGCCGGCTGTTGGATGCCGAGCGTGGATAGGGGGGAGCTGGACCACGACACGGGGGAGCTGGCAGCCGATTGGGGGGAGCTGGCCGGGTGCTTCTCCAGGGGCTGCCTCGCTCCTCGGTCTTACCGGCACGCTCTTGACCGCGAGTCGGGACAAAGTGTCGCCAGGAGGCAGCGAGCTGGCCGACAGCCGAGCGGCAACCTGCCCATCGATGGGCAGCTTCGGGCGCCGTTCCCAGAATCCCCGGAGCCGAGCGGCAACGTGCCCATCGATGGGCAGCTTTGGGCGCCGTTCCCAGACTCCCCGGAGCCAGCGGCAACCTGCCCATCGATGGGCAGCTTCGGGCGCCGTTCCCAGAATCCCCGGAGCCGAGCGGCAACCTGCCCATCGATGGGCAGCTTCGGGCGCCGTTCCCGCAGAAATCCCCGGAGCCGGGGAAAGAGATTCGCGCAATCCTTCGTGAGGTCTGCGAGGAGCTCGACGCCCGATCTCGGCGCGTGGTGCTGGCCTCACTGGCGGGGGCCTCGCCGGCAGGCTGCACGCAATAGCCCGCTCGCCGAGGCGGCGGGAGGCGCCGCCTCAAGGGATGCAGTGGGCTTCGGTGCCTGGGGCCTGCGGGGGCTGACAGGTCGAGAAGCCGATCGCGGCGCAGTCCACGAAGCGCTGCTCGTCCATCGCGCAGTAACGCAGGTACTGCCCGAGGCACTCCGCCTTCTCGAGGCGGCAGGTCCTGGTCGGGGCCGAGCACCCTGGCTCCGCGCTCCAGCGCGTGCTGCAGTCCATCGACAGCCGGCCGCAATCCTCGGAGGAGAGGATGGGCTTGGAGGGCGACGCGTACATGCAGCTCACGCGCACGCTCCCCATGCAGGCCCAGGCGCCCTCGGTGCTCGAGGGACAGCTGCCGGGGCTGCAGAACGCGGTGTACTGCCCGTCGCCCGGCGGCACGCAGGTCTCGCCGCGGCTGCCGCAGTCGATGGCGGCGATCAGCGCCCCGAACCGGCATTGCAGCGCCCGGCCGCTCGCGTCGCATTGCTCGCAGGGCAGGTCGAGCTGGGTGGCGCAGGCCGCCTTTCCGGCTCCAGCGAGGCAGGTGGTGCCGAGCGCCTCGCAGTCCAGGACCTCGTGCAAGTCCGCCGGAGCGCAGGCGAAGAGGGCGTGGCCGGCGACGCACTGGGGCGCGCAGCTCTCGCCCCGAGCGGCGGTCAGGGCGGGGAAGCTCGTCTGGAACCCGTCGCAGCCGCTGGGGGTGGAGAGGAAGCGCTGCAGCGCCAGATCCTGCGGGGAGGAGGGACCCGAGCGCACCTGCAGCCAGTACTTCAGGCAGGCTTCCATGGTGGTGATGCCTGAGAAGCAGGAGAGCGCGCGGGCGCAGGTGCTCTCGAGCTCGGTCTGGGCCGGGACGTCGCTCAGGAGGTTGGGGGGCCCGGAGAAGACGGTGGCTTCATCCAACACGCTCACCGTCCCCTCGCCGTCCTGCGCGATGCGCGCCAGCAGGTGCAGGGTCTCGCCGAGGGGCGGAGGAGTCTGGCGCTCCTGGAGAGGGACCAGCTGATAGACGGTGAGGTAGCGCCCCTCGCCCAGCGGCAGGACGCGCAGCAGCCGCTGGTCGACGCGGAAGTTGCTGGTCACGAGGTCCGGGCAGGCGTCGTCGTCCAGGCAGGGAGAGCGCGGCAGGGCGACGTCGTGGGGCTGCCCCTGGCGCAGGTCGACCAGCCGCCGGCGCGGCGGGGAGCTGCCGTCGATCAGCTTGATCAGACCGCCCCACTTGCCCACCGGCTCGCTCATGGCGAGGTCCCCGGTCCCCACTCCCAGATCAAGCACCGGACCGAGCGGTCCGACGGCTCCACCGGTGAGGCTGCGGGCGAAGAGGTGGCCCTGATCTTCCCAGACACGCAGCACCTGCCCGTCGGCGACCGCGTCGCGTTGGGTGGCCCGGAAGGGGATGGGCCAGTCCTGGTAGCTGAGGCAGTCGCGGGACACGGCGAGGCTGGTCGCCGGACGGACCGTGAGCCGGCAGCGCTGGGCCAGCGAGTAGCAGGCGGCCGCGAACTGCTCGCCGTCTGCGGACTGGAACTCGGGGAGGCAGTCCTCCTCGCCGGCCGCCAGCGGTGCGCTCTGCTCCTGGATGGTCCCGCTGGCGGCGTCGAAGCGGCTATAAACCCAGGATTGGGCAGCGCCGTCGCGCTGCACCTCGAAGCCGGCCGCGCCGGCGGGCCCGAACCAGCTCGCCTCCGCCTTCAGGAGGCCGACCTCGGTGACCTTGCCGTCGGCGCCGACCTTCAGCACCCGGGTCCCCGGGAGCGAGGAGCTGCCCTGCCGCCGGCGGGCGAGGACGAAGGCGTCGGACTTGGTGAGAACCAGCGCATAGGCGAGCTCGGCGTCGAAATCGCGCCGGCTCCAGGTCGCCCCCAGGTCCTCGCTGACGAAGAGGCGTTCGTGCGAGCCACCGCTGCCAGCGATGAACCCGATGCGGTTGCCGACTCGGGTGGCGTCATGAACCGTGATCGACGAGCCCCGCCATGCCACCAGCTCGGCGGTCCCCGTGCGCATCGGTGGGAGCGGGGAGAGGCCCGCGTCCGGCTCGCTCGAAGGCGAGGAAGGCGGACAGGCGGCCAGGATGGAGAGGCTGACGACGAGACCAAGACGACCGAGAGACTTGCGCATGGGAGCCACATCCGTTCTTGGCGAAGTGCCGGGCGGCACCTTGGCTCCGCATTCAGCGCCTGGAGCCGGGCGGAAGCAACTTCGGGCCGCTTCTCCAGCCCGCGCACGAGCCTCGCAATCCGGGGGCCTCAGGAGACGGGGAAGAGTCCGTCGCTCAGGCGCGCAGGTGCTCGAAGAGGATCCGCACGCCGATGGCGATGAGGACCAGACCGCCCAGGACCTCCACGCGTCTGCCCCACGCCGCGCCGATGCGCCGTCCGATGAGCATCCCGACGGCGGTCAGGAAGGCCGCGACCAGGCCAATCACCAGCGCCGGCACCGCGATGGGCGTGCCGACCATCGCCAGAGAGAGCCCGACCGCGAGGGCGTCGATGCTGGTGGCGATCGAGAGCAGGACCAGCGCCCAGCCCCGGGTGGGGTCCTTTGCGGTGCGCTCGTCCGCCCCCTCCTCGTGATGCAAGGCCTCCCACAGCATCTTGCCGCCCACGAAGCCCAGCAGCCCGAACGCCACCCAGTGGTCGACGGACTCGATGTAGCCGTGAACCGCGACCCCTGCTCCCCACCCGAGGACGGGCATGGCGGCCTGGAAGAAGCCGAAGTGGAACGACAGCCGGAAGACCTGTCGCCGAGCCAGAGGGCTGAGCGTCAGGCCGGTGGCAAGCGCCACGGCGAAGGCGTCCATGGCGAGGGCGACTGCAAGCGCGAACAGGCTTGGCCAGCTCAAGGCGCCTCCGAAGGAAGGTAGGCTCCCTCTATAGCCGCAAAGCGCGTTGCCGGGCAGCCCTGTCCCGCACAACAGACCCTGGGGAGAAGTGGCCCTAGGCTACAATGGCCCCTCGCCAGCCGACCCGAGCCCATGCCCGAGCCCTCCGCTGCCCTCCATGACTTCGCGATCGTCACCCGAGCAGAGGCAAGCCTCGACCTGCTGACCGAGGTGATCGCCGGCCTGCGCGAGCGCTGGTCCAAGCCGCCGCCCTCGATCGAGCTGCTGGGCCGACCCGATTCCGGCGAGGTGCTGGTTTTGCTGCGCTTCCCCATCGTCCACTCCTCTGCCGAGCTGCGCCGGAAGATGGAGCGCGAGGCCGGCCGGCTCCACGCAGGGCTCATCGAGCCACGGCTCCTGGCCCCGCAGGAGCGCAAGCTCTTCTACGCCGAGCGTCTGGCGTCCTATCCGGCCCGCGAGGATGCCAACGAGGACCTCCGCATCGCCTTGAGGGCCTTTCGCGCCAGGATGGGCCTTTCGGGCGGCGGGGCTGCTCTGGCGGTCCGCTTCGATTCCGAGGACGACCTCGCCGCCGCTTGCGCCCGCTGTGCGACTGAGGGGAGGCTGCGGCTGCCGGGGGTGCGACCCTTCCCCGAAGGGACCGTCCTCGCGCTCTCGCTGCAGGCGCCGGGCTTGAAGCAGCCGCTCAACGTCCAGGGACGGGTGCTGGCTCCAGTGCTCCCCATCGTCGGCGCTCGCCTCTCGACCGAAGAGGGAGCGTCCCCGACGCCTTTCGCGCAGGACGGCCTTCGGGTCCAGCTGGAGCCCGACGACGAGCTCAATGGCTTCCTGGCCCGCTATGCTGCTCGCGCCCGGACGGGGCAGCGCCGCATGCCCGAGGGAGGGCGCCGCCAGCACCCGCGCTTCGACGTCCTGCTGGAGGTCGCCTTCGACGCTGCGGCTCGGCTGCACGAGGAGTATGCGACCAACCTCGGAAGGGGCGGCCTTTTCGTGCGCACCGCCAGCCCCCCGCCGCTGCGCAGCAGAGTGCGGCTGCGGGTGAAGCTGCCAGATGGGGTGGTCGCGGAGACGGACGCCGAGGTGGTGCACCTGGTCAGCGTCGAGGAGGCCCGCCAGCAGGGGACCTCGCCCGGCGCGGGGCTGAGCTTTGCGACCGGTGACACGCTCTTCATGAGGGCGATCGAGTCCTTCCTGGCCTCGGTGCCCGGCCGCAAGCCGCGCATCCTCGTCGCCGACGACGATCGGCTCCTGCGCGAGGTGCTGCGCGACGCCTTGACGGCGGCGGGCCTTTTGGTCGAGGTCGCTGCAGACGGGAACGAAGCGCTGCGGCGCATCGGCGCGCACCTCTTCGGGTTCGATGCGCTGGTGGTGGACCTGCTGATGCCGGGGCTGGACGGCTACTGCCTCATCGACCGGGTGCGCCAGCTCGCGCGCGAGCTGGAGCTGAAGATCGCCGTGCTGTCGGGGACGTCCACGCCCGCCGAGCTCGAGCTGCTGCACGGGCCCGGTGGCGCCGACGAGGTGATCGCCAAGGGCACCCCGCTGGAGGAGATCGTGGCCAAGATCCTCCACATGCTCGGCCGGTGAGCAGGTGCGGCTCGCGCACAGGCCCCTCCCACGGACGCGGCGTGCTAATCTGCGCGGCGCGATGAAACGGACGACCCTCTGCCTGTGTGGCCTGGCCTCCCTGCTGCTGGGAGGCTGTCTCTATCCTGCCGA